>JAAZKM010000254.1 GCA_012799835.1 Candidatus Methanofastidiosia archaeon | reverse complement strand
CTAACAAGCCTCCAAAAGCAAATGCAGGCAACGATATAAAAGCAAAAGTGGGCGAAGCAATCCATTTTGATGCATCTAAATCAACTGACGCAGATGGAACAATAACAAAGTATTCTTGGGACTTTGGAGATGACAGGTATTCAGACGAAAAAGAACCGCTTCATTCATATGCTACACCGGGCGTATACAAGGTAGTTTTGGTAGTGACCGATAATAATGGAGAAACAGATAGGGATGTAATCTACGTTACAGTAGAAAAGGAGGAAACTTCTCCAATAAAAGGAGTTCCGGGATTTGAGGTTCCAGGGGTCTTAGGAGCTGCGGCATTGGTATACTATTACTTCAGAAGAAGAAAAAATTAATTATTTAATTTTTTTCCTTTTTTATTCAGTTAATTATTTAAATTATTTTTTAGCTTTTACATATGGAGATTATAATGGCAAAAACTAAAGGAAAGAAGAATAAAAAAGCAATTAAAACAGAAAAATTTTCCTTTGAAGGAATAAATAACTATAGCAATTATCTTGTCGTTACAGGTCTTTTACTCTCTGCAGTGATTGGCTATTTCTTGAGATCCTGGCCCTTAAGGTTTAACAGGCTTTTAGGATATGACCCTTATTTTTTCTTGAGAGAAGCAGCATATCACCTTTATGGTGAGATTCCTAAAATAGATCCTATGGCCCCAACTGTTGTTAGGTCATTTATTGTTGAAGACCTACAGGGATTGCCAATTTTAACTTCAATTATTTCAAAAATTACGGGAATCGATTTATTGAAAGTCCATATGTACCTCCCTATATTCATTGGCGTGATAGGAGCAATTTTGATGTACTTTGTTGCATTAAAAGCGTGGGATAATAAATATATTGCCATTATTTCATCATTTTTCACTGCAATTATGCCCTCATTCATTTATAGGACTTCAGGAGGGGGATTATGGAAAGATACAGTTGGCTCATTATTCTTTATACTTTTCATGTTACTTTCAATGTTAATATTCAAAGAAAAAGATAGAAACAAAACTATCCTCTATGGAATTTTATCATTGATTGTGTTATTATTATATGCCAATACTTATGGGAATTTTTTCTTCGTTCCTTTAATAGTAGCAACCTACACACTATTCAAACCATTTATTAAAGAAACTAAGAAGATTAAAAATATCACCATAAAAGAAAAGATCCTTAAGGATATTGATTTGTGGGTATTAGTTGCGGCATGTCTGATTGCCTTATTTTATGCATATTTCTTGATACCCCCATATAAATTTGAATCCTTGAGGATTTTTCTAGCTCTTCTTGGATTGGGATTTGCACTCATTATATACCTATCAAGCTATTTTGCAAAAGATAGGAAATACTATATTGTGTTCATGGCAGTATTGTCTGTAATACTAATTGCAATTTCTGAATTTGTGTTAAATTATAATGTATTGGGGTATATATTCAGAAGCGTTGATATCAGTGGAATTTCAGGACAAGGGCAAGCAAGCTCATTTTCTGATTTTCTAGATAAATTTTACCTATTCCCACTAATGGCAATAATTGGGGCCGTATATGCAATCTACAAGATACTAAACAATGAAGATTCTAAATCTACTCTCTTCATCCTGTCTGCATTTGTCTTTAATACCTTCATGTCTTATCAAATGCTAAGAAATTCATTCTTTGGAGGTATAACTTTTGCAATAATGGCGGCTTTTGGATTTTTAGGCATCTATGATTTCCTGACAGACAGATTTTCTAAAAGCAGTGCGGTTTCCCTAACACTAATACTGCTAATTATATTTACTTCTTTCTCTTTGTATAATCCACTTGATCATAGGTACGGAGGATCTATTCCATATAGGACTTCACAGTCTCCGCATTTAGAGGACAGATGGTTATCAGCATTAATGTGGTTAAATGATAATACCCCACAGGAAGAAGTGGTTTGTAATTGGTGGGATTATGGATATTGGATACAGACCGTTGGGGGAAGGAGAACAATATCTGACGGTATGAGAAGTGGTATGGGGCCATGGATAAGTGGATTTGGTGAGTTTTTAGGATCTACCGACTCGACGGGCATTCAAAAAATCACTGCTATGGAGCAGGAAGCATATAGGGCGACAGGCAATAACTTTAGGATGAACTATGTTCTAGTAGATCAAAGTCTTTTAGTTAAAACTACCGTTCTAAACAGTGTAATAGGTAAGGATACATTTAGGACTGCATATTTCTTCTTTAAAGGAACATCAAAATTGAACAATGCAGTTACTTACATATATGAAAGTGGGGCAACTAGACTTTTCTTAGTCACTGACGAGAAAAATAACTACTGCTATATCGAACAAAATAATCAACGTTATGGTGTTTCTAACTTTGTTATCGAAAATCCAAACGGACAAAATTATGTATATGAGAATGTCAAATATAATTTTCAATCAATTCCCCAGATAATCTACATTACTCCACAAAATGCAATTATGATGCCTGAAAATATTAAGGATACTTTATTTTCAAGGCTAATAGTTTATGAAAGAGGTCTTCAAAACTACAATCTTGTTTACGACAATGGTTATGTTAAAATCTATAGAATACTAAGGTAATGGCGGGCTATATGCATTCATACATAACTTTTTTTATTTCTTTAATTATCAGTTTCTCAATTACTTTTTTTTTAATACCTAAATTCATTCAGAAATTTAAAGAAGAGAATCTTGTCGTACGAGATTACTATAAAATAAATAAAACATTAGTTCCAACAATGGGCGGTCTTCCTATATTAATGGGAGTCCTATCTTCGTTGATTATACTTCAGATCATTTTTCCCTTAGTTGAGGAGCTTCTTATATTCTATTTTGTCATAGTCATATCTGCCGTTTTTGGTTTAGTTGACGATCTAATCAACATTGGAAGAAAAATTAAGATTATAGCCCCATTCTTTTTAGCATTCCCAATTGCACTATTAAACATAGATACTTCACTGTCACTTATTTTTATTGAAATTGAATTAGGTATTTTATTTTCATATATTATTGCACCGCTTTATGTGATGGTAGTTTCCAATCTAATAAATATGCACTCCGGATTTAATGGAGTTTCAGGTGGCGTCACAACTATTCTTATAGTATTTTCTGCAATAGCAGCTTTCATCAAATTTAATTACACCGGCCTTATTTATATCGCTCCGATACTTGGTGCAATGATAGCTTTTATGTATTTTAATAAGTACCCTTCAAGAATATTTTTAGGAAACATAGGAACGCTTATGATTGGAGCGGCACTTGGGGGATTTATTATATTTCTAAATCTTGAGATATTTGGAGTCATTATTTTAATACCACATATAATCAACTTTTTAATGTTTGTTTATTGGAAACTAAAAGGATACCCTCATATTAAATTTGGAAAAGTAGATAAAAATGGGATACTCCATGTTCCAAATAATCTTACTGTAAAATGGTTTTTACCCTATTACTTTCCTATGACTGAAAAAAAAGCAATCTTGTTCTGTTATCTATTTTCTATTTTGTCTGGTATAGCAGGTATATTGTACATTTTGCCCAAATAATCTTTAGAAAACTTTAAATCCTTTTTAAGGTAATATGCTATATGCCGGAATACTTTATCCACGAAACTGCAGAAATTTCTAAAGGCGCTAAAATTGGCAAAAATACCAAGATTTGGCATCAATCTCAAGTGAGAGAAGAGGCGGAGATTGGAGAAAATTGTATTATAAGTAAATGTGTATACATTGATTTTGGTGTGAAAATTGGTAATAATGTCAAGATACAAAACGGCGTATCTGTGTATCACGGAGTTATAATCGAGGATGAAGTTTTTTTAGGGCCACACATGACATTTACTAATGATTTGTATCCTAGAGCTTTCAACAGTAATTGGGAATGTGTCAACACGCTTGTAAAAAGAGGGGCCTCAATCGGTGCTAACGCCACAATCATATGCGGAGTAATTATCGGGGAATATGCTATGGTAGGTTCTGGAGCCGTAGTTACAAAAAATGTTCCTGCATATGGTTTAGTTTTTGGAAATCCTGCAAAACTCAAAGGGTTTGTTTGTAAATGTGGTCGAAAAGCAAAAAAAATCAATGAAGAGGCAAACAAAGTCTTTATGGAGTGCACATTTTGTAAGACTAAATTTTATATTAATAAAAAAGATTATCTTTTAATAGGGGAATAAAATGAACATACCTATAGCAAAACCATCAATAACTGAAGACGAAATTGAAGCAGTTAGGTCCGTATTGATGAGTGGGAATATCGCCCAATCAAAAAAAGTTGAAGAATTTGAAAAGAAATTTGCAGAGTACATAGGAACAGATTATGCAATCTCCACTTCAAATGGAACGACAGCCTTACATATTGCTCTTTTAGCAAATGACATTGGCAAAGGACATGAAGTAATTACTTCTTCATTTACTTTTGTAGCTACTGCAAATTCCGTTCTCTTTACCGGTGCAAAACCTGTATTCGTTGACATAGATCCAAATTCATTTAATATGAATCCTTCCTTAATCGAAGAAAAAATTACTAAGAAGACAAAAGCAATAATGCCAGTTCATCTATATGGGCAAGCAGCAGAAATAAAAGAAATAAAAGAAATATGTGATGATAATAATCTTGTACTAATTGAAGATGCTGCCCAGGCACATGGAGCTAAATTTGATGGAATAAAAGTAGGGTCATTTGGAACAGGATGCTTTTCATTTTATCCAACAAAAAACATTACCACTTCAGAGGGGGGCATGATTACCACCAATAGTAAATCAGTATTCGAAAAATCAAAAAAAATAAGAAATCATGGGCAGGAGAGGAGATATTACTATGACACTTTGGGATTCAATTTCCGAATGACGGACATTTGTGCAGCTATTGGAATATGTCAATTAAAAAAACTTGATGATTTCAATAAAGCTCGAAGAAAAAATGCAGAAATCTATTCTAAAAAACTTTCTAAATTGGATTATTTGGAATGCCCTAAAGTTTCCAGTAATAAAGAACATGTATTCCACCAATATACTGTAAGGATCAAAAATGGAAAACGAGATCAGATAATCCAAGGGCTTGAAAAGGCAGGAATCGGTTATGGCATATATTACCCATTGCCCCTACATATGCAGCCTCTATACATAGAACTCGGATATAAAGATAAATTAAGGGAAACAGAAAAGGCAGCTAAAGAGGTTTTGTCCATACCTGTTCATCCATTATTAAAAAAAGAGGAGCTTGACTTCATTATTTCTTTCTTCGAGGGATTTAAATGATTAAGATTGGAGTAATTGGTGCTGGAGTAATGGGAGGGCACCATATTAGGAATCTTGCTTCAATGAATATTGAATTAGTGGGCATATCGGACATAGATAAAAAAAGAATTACTGAATTATCGAATACATATAATACAAAAGGATTTTTAGATTATAGGGAGTTAATAAAAGAGGGTTTAGATGCTGCAGTTGTTGCAGTTCCAACAAAACTTCACAAGGAAGTGTGTAATGATCTAATTAAAAATGGAATTGATGTTTTAGTCGAAAAACCCATTGCTGACTCTATCGAAAATGCCAAGGAAATTATCGATAATGCAAAAAAGTTTGATGTTAAGCTCTCTGTGGGGCACATTGAAAGATTCAATCCTGCCATACAAAAACTAAAAGAGCTAATAAAAAACGATACTTTAGGCAAAATTGTTACGATGTCTTCAAAAAGAGTTGGGCCATATAACCCAAGAATAAGGGATGTAGGCATAATAATTGACTTGGGCGTTCATGATATAGATATAATGTCTTTTTTACTTGAAGAGAAAGTCAAAACAGTATATGCAACTGGAGGTAAAAGAATGCATCTCTTCGAAGACTATGCCACAATTTTGATGACTTTTGGAAACAGCTGTACTGGGCTAATTAATACTAATTGGCATACCCCTCACAAAGTTAGAAGCCTCACTATTGTTGCAGATAAGGGAATAGCAGAAGTCGATTATATTGATCAGAAACTAGTTCTCTATGACAAAGAGTGGGAAAAAGATGCAAAAATTGAAAAAAAAGAACCTTTGTCAATTGAACTTGAATGTTTTATTGAATATTTAAAAAAAGATACTGCACCGCCAGTTTCGGGGGAAGAGGGACTACATGCGCTTGAAGTTGCAATATCTGCGATTGATTCTTATTCAAACAACATAATAAAAAGGATATGATTTATCCTTTTCCGACTCCCTTGTAAACAAATCCTCTCTTGATAACATCTTCTTTTTCAAAGATATTTCTTCCATCCACAATAATTGGGGTATTCATAAGTTTTTTGATTTTGCCAAGATCAAGTTTTTTATATTCTGAATGTGCCGTTACAAAAACTATCGCGTCTGATCCATCTATACTTTCATAAAAATTCTTTTTTATTTCAATACCTTCATAACCTTTAACAAAGGGGTCATGAACTTGGATTATGGCACCTTTTTCCTTCAATGTATTAATTATATCAAGTGCGGGGGTATTTCTTGTATCATCGGAATTCTCTAGATAAGCAAATCCACACACTGTAACTTTTTTGCCTTTAATGTTAATTCCTTTTTCCTTAAAAACATTAAGTAACAGTCCTGCAGTATGAATTGGCATATTTTTGTTTAGATTTCTAGCAAGTATCATTAATTCTGGGATCATAATACCTTTGACACCATATGAAAGTAATAGTGAGTCTTTTGGAAGACAATGACCTCCAACTCCTGCCCCCGGGAAATGCATATTCCTGTATGGAGCTTTATTTACTAATTCCCTAACTTCATATACGTTGATTCCAAGTTTTTCACATATCAACGCCACTTCATTTGCAAATGCTATCTCAACATCTCTGTATGCATTCTCTGCTGTTTTTACAACTTCAGCAGTAATACAATCTGTTGGATAAAGCTCTCCTTTAACTATATGGGAGTAGAGCTCAAGCATTTTGTTTGTTGTTTCTTCATTTATACCTCCACACACTCTTGACAAATTTTCAATGTTATAAAGAAGCTTTCCTGGCATTACACGTTCTGGACAGTTTCCAAGTAGAAAATCCTTGCCTGCTTTCATCTTAGATGTGTTTTCCAAAATTGGCTTAACTAGGATTTCCATTGTAGTAGGGGCTATTGTTGATTCCACTATTACTAAACACCCCTTAGACATATTATTGGCCACACTTGTCAGTGCTGATTTTAATGAGTCGTAATGGGGCTCCCATTTTTCAGAATCGAAAGGGGTCTCCACACAAATTAATATTGCATCTGCATCTTTACAGTAAGAATAATCCGTTGTTGCAATCAATTTCTTATTTTTTACAACTTTTTTTATAAGCTCAGGTAAATTTGGTTCATTCCCTTCTATGGGGCATAAGCCTTTATTTATAAGATCAACTTTATCTTTTGTTCTATTGATTCCAATTACATTAAATCCTTTATCTGCAAACATAGCGGCAACAGGGATCCCGACATATCCTGTTCCCACAATAACTATATTTTTAAACATAATATCCTCAAAAAAAAGATATGCAATCCCTAAATAAATCTTTGGATTCTTATATTAGCACATGTCTAAAATAATTGGCATATAACTTTCTATTTTTATAATTGTTTATCAATAAAAATGATATTCTTGCCATTATAGTTATTCTTTTAGATAAATAATTTTAAGCATTAAAATGCTGTTACATATTTCAATTATAAATTTTAATTACCGAAAACTTTATATAGTAAGAGAAACTAAATACTAATTACTAAAGATTAATCGTTCAATATATGTAATCGATGGTGATAATATGGGGTGGAGAAAGCAATTCGAATTGAGAAATGAGAGAATTGAGTATATTAGAAATCTCCTCAGAGAAAGAACTAAATCAGGTAAAGATTATTTTATTCAAGAATTAGTAAATGAAACTAGAATACCTAGGAGCACAGTGGAGCGATATTTGTATGAATATCTTGAAAAAGAGATTGAGATATATTACGAAGGGCCATTAAAAAAGATTAAATATGTGGGTAAGGATAAAGGAACTTGATTTAACCTCTTCTTAGGAGCAATCCATCTTCTCCATCTTCGTAATAATGTTTGAGTTTATTGTTAATCTTAAATCCAAGTTTTCTGTACATTGATATAGCGGCAATATTACTTTCTCGCACCTCAAGCCTTAATCTAGTTATGCCATTTTTTTTGTAAACACTAATTAATTTTTGCATAAGAACTGTTCCTATTCCCTTTCTCTTAAAATCATCTCTTACAGCTATTACTAAAATATGCCCTTCTTTTCTCTGAGTTATACCTATTACAAATCCAATAATATCTCTGTCTTTTTCTGCCACAAGGAACGTATTTCTGTATGACTCATACAGAAAATTGATTACTTCAGGCGGATATGGAAAGTCAAAATTTTGGTATTCTAAATCAATTATTGTGTATAGGTCATCTGCCTCTACTTGCCTAAAGATCATTTCCGTCCCCTATTATCTTAGAGAATTCTTTACCATTTTCAAAAGAAGCTCTATACCCACTAGGAGTTTTTTCTAAATCTTTAACCTCAAAAAATCTCCATCTTCTTACAAATCTGACTGCAAAATACGGAATGGCACCAAATATAATACAAAACTCTTTTAATTTTTCAACATCTTCCTCTTTAAAGTAACATTTTTCGTCTGCCCTTATTTTTACTTCTATTCCAAGATATTTTTTACCATTTCCTGCAATTATATCTGGGTGAGGGTATAATTGACCCCTTCCAGATCCTGGCATCCTAAGGGCGGCATATCCATTTTCCCATAATTTTTTTACTAAAGTTACTTCTGAATTTCTCCCTCTATTGTACAATTGAATTTCTCTCCTTAAAGTAAAGTTAATTTAAGCCTATCAGGTCTTGGCTCGTACACATCTCCTTTCTGCTTCAACTCATCAATAATCTTACGGGTAAAGGAATCACTAATGTTTTCTGCTCTCGCTTCTTCGTAGACATCACCTATAAGTGCACCTTCGCCATTATTTTTCTTATCTAAATTAGAAATAATATCCATTATGACGGTAATTTTGTCTCTCTGAGACTTGGGCCTACCGGTCATTATCATGTCTATATCTATTTCTCCAGTTTCAGGATCTTTTCCCGCATCTTCTATTGATTTCATATATAACTGGATAATATCTTCTACATCTTCTACAATTACTTTATCAGATAGCCTCATCCTTGCCCTTGCTTCAGACAATCTAATTAACGATTCAAGCTGCCTTGCGGTAATAGGGATCGGTGTGTTTTTTTCTTCACCTTTTTTCCTAATACTAACATAAAATTCCAAAAGCCTATTCTTTGCTTCTTCTGTTAATGTTATTTCTTTAATCATTTTTTTTGAGTATATTGTATACTTTCGGATGTCATCAGTACTTAGTATCGGCATTATGGATTCTTTTTCTTTTGAATGGACTTTTAATATATGTTCCGCAATCTTTTTATCTTCACTTTCTTTTGGTTTGTCAGTTAATATAAAAATCAAATCAAATCTTGAAAGAAGTGTAGGCAATAGATCTATTTGTTCTCCAAGTGGTTTATAACTGTCAAATCTCCCTCTTTTTGGATTTGCAGCTGCTAGAATAGAGGCTCGCGCATTCAAAGTTGCAATAATCCCGGCCTTAGCAATAGAGATTGTTTGCTGTTCCATGGCTTCATGAATTGACGAACGATCTTCATTAGACATTTTATCTATTTCATCTATGCAAGCAATACCATTATCGGCAATAACAAGGGCCCCTGCTTCCAGGGCAAACGAGCCCGAACTTTCGTCTCGTATTACTGCAGCTGTAAGGCCCGCAGCAGACGTTCCCTTACCGCTTGTATATATCGACCTTGGCGCAACAAGATTGATGTATTTAAGAATTTGAGATTTTGCAACTCCAGGATCACCAACAAGAAGGATATGGGAGTCGCCCCGTATTCTTGTCTCATCATTTAGAATCTTTGCTTCACTTGAAAAAAGCTGTAATGCAACGGCATACTTAACTTGCTCATTTCCAAAAATTGACGGCGCGATTGAATTAGTGATATTTTCACATATTTTTGGATCTGAAGCCAACTCTAATATTCTTTCTTCATCTTCCTCCGTTAACTCTAGATCTTGAATGTCTTTATCTTTTACTTCAATACTGTTTACTTCTATGGATTTGCTAAAAGTGGTTTTTTTACCTCCGCCTTTTAGAGAGCTCTCTTGTATTGTCTTTAAAGTACCAACTACAGTCACAACGTTTCCTGGGTGGGCGATGTCAACAATATCATCCTTGATTATACAATCCATATTCCAAGGCAGCCTGCCTCCCTTCAATTTTTCAGGTTTTTCTTGAATTTTAATACTCTGCCAATCCACAAACTTTGAATAAGCTTTGACTAATTTGAAAGGACCATTTCTTCCACATGCGGGATTAGAACAGGTTACAGGAGTTTTAAAAATTTGAGAGTCTTGCATCACCGTAATATATTCCCCACACCTTTCACAGCTAAATACTGCCTCAATTACCTCAGGTTTAACTTCCGAAGTTCTTCTTACCACGCCTTCCACTTGGATCATCTTATTAATGTGCACGGCCCTAATATCCCTAATATCTACTCTATCTTTTGGAGGCAGATTAAGAAATCTCGCTGTAAGCCTTTTTTCAGTTTCAGCACCATAAGTCTCTTTCAAAGCCTCGCTTGGTGCAGATAAAATTTGCTCAGGCTCACTTAGAAGTTGTTCGGAAAGTTCAAAATCAAAATCAATAATGTCATCAAAATTAATATCAAGGGAGCTCTTACCCTCTATCTTCATCTTATCAATGAGTTTCTTATACTTGGGTTCACTTACGTCAGGGTAAGTTTCATAGAATTCTTTAAATCTATCCACAACTTCTTCATAATTAAGCTTCATACCCTTCTCCCTTTACTATTTCCTCCCCATACTCTATCCATTTTGAAATTTCTTTATTTATTAAAGATACGTATTCTAACTCATCTTCATGAACTTCAATTTTTTGATTTTGGATTAATAATAACCTTAATATCTTTTCCGCCCTTAGTCTTAAGAAATTCCTCAGTGCGCTTGCACTATCACTGTATTTTTTTTTATCGAGTTCGGATGCACTACTTTTATCTTTAAGAAATTTTTGGGACAATTTTGCATAATAAAAAAAGTTATCATTTAACTCCAACATTTTTTCTGAAACTTTTTCTTCATTTAACAATTTCCTATAATCAACTGAACTCAATGGAATTATGTCTGCCAATCCCTCTTTTATTAGAACCTCAACTTCTAAAAAATGAAGCTGGTAATCCCTCCCCTCTTCAAATTTTCTATTAAAAAGATTAAACGTTTTTTTTGCTTTAAATGGGACAAGTTTTGAATCTGACATACTCTCTTAATTCCTTCTTTCACTCTATTAAGTGTTTCTTATATATTTTTTCCGATAACTATCCAAGCTAGAGTCAAAATACTATCGAAATAAATATATACTTATGTTTATAGGTTTTGTGTAGTTATAATTTTCTTGGAGGGATTAATTGCATAAAACAGTTGAGGAAATTAGAAAATCCCAAGGGAAGCTCCTTGTTAAAAATGTTAAATATTCATGGGACAATATACCTTATTACAAACAAAAGATGAAAGAAGCAGGGGTGAAACCTGAAGATATCAAAGGATTGGAAGATATATCTAAGATTCCATTTCTATCTAAAGCAGATCTAAGGCATCACTATCCCTATGGATTGATAGCAACGCCTTTAGATAAAGTTGTTAGATTTCATTCTTCTTCGGGCACGACTGGAGTGCCGACTGTTGTTCCATATACAAAAAAAGATATTGAAAATTGGGCTGAGTTAAACAAGAGATGTCTTGAAACTGTAGGTGCAACAAATAAAGATATTGTGCAGGTCAGCTATGGTTATGGATTATTCACTGGTGGATTAGGATTGCATTACGGGGCAGAAAGATTAGGTGCAGCAGTTATACCTACGAGTAGTGGAAATACCATGAAACAGATTAAAATTCTAAAAGATATGAAAACTACTACTCTTGCATGTACGCCATCTTATGCATTAATGCTCTCTGAATTAATGAAGGCAAATGATGTAAAAATTGAAACACTTTCATTGAAGCGGGGGGTGTTCGGCGCAGAATCTTGGTCGGAGAACATGAGAAAGAGAATTGAAAAAGGCCTTGGTCTTGAAGCATTTGACATTTATGGATTAACTGAATTATGCGGCCCTGGGGTAGGAATAGAGTGCTCCGAGCACAATGGACTTCACACATGGTCTGATCACTTTATAGTTGAAACAATTGACAGTGAGGGCAATAAAACTGATTTTGATGGAGAAGGGAAAGGAGAACTGGTATTCACAACTTTACAGAGAGAAGCTATGCCAGTTTTAAGATATAGGACAAAAGATCTTTCATCCGTAACGTGGGAAGAGTGTGCTTGCGGATTGCCGCACCCTAGAATTGGAAGAATCACTGGGAGAAGTGATGATATGTTAATTGTTAGGGGCGTTAATGTATTCCCAAGTCAGATTGAAGAAGTTTTAATGGAATTAAAAGGTGTTGGCGACCATTACCAGATAATAGTTGACAGAGATATTTTAGATTGCCTAATGGTAAAAGTTGAAGTTACTAATGAAATTTTCTCGGATAGCATTTCAGAACTTATAACACTTGAAAACGAAATTAAAAAACGACTTTTCGAAATGTTAAGTCTAAGTGTAGAGGTTGAATTAGTTGAACCTGGTCAAATACCAAGACCTGAGGGAAAAGCAAAAAGGGTAGTTGATTTAAGAAAAGATATGTAGGTGTTGAAATGGTAGAACAGATTAGTGTTTTTATTGATAATAGGCCAGGAAGACTTGCTGAACTTTGTAACATTATTGGAAGAAATGGAGTTGATATTAGGGCATTACAGTTAGTTGAGGCAGGAGAATTTGGCTTAGTTAGAATGATAACTGACAACAATGAAAAAGCAATGGCCCTATTGAAAAACGCAGGTATGTCTTTTAGAAAAGGGGAGGTATTAGGTGTCCTTATGGAGGATAAACCAGGGTCCTTGGGATTAATCGCTTCAATCCTAAGTGACGCTTCAATCAACATCGAATATGCCTATGCATTTATAACTAAAATAGAAAAAAAAGCAATCCTTATTCTAAAAGTAAACGATTTAGAAAAAGCAATTAAGGTATTGAAGCTAAAGGGAGTAAGCATATTGGAAAATATTTAAGGTGTAGGCGTGCCGGTAGAAATAAATGAAAGCTTGAAAGCTGCAGCTGGATTCATTGAAATAGCAGTAATAACTGCACCTAAAGGGAAAGGGGTAGACGACATAAGAACTAGGTCTATATTCAAAGGCAGTAAAGAACACAATGATTTAGTTGAAAAAATGAAAGAATATGGGCAGAAAAAAGGACTTAAATTATTTTTGAGGGATTCAAATAATGTGTCAGAATCCGATGCAGTAGTGCTTATCAGCGTAACAGCAAAACCGCCCCTTGGCATAAATTGCGGGATGTGCGGTTACGATTGTAATTCCATACCTAGAAAGAAAAAAATAAATGATTATTTTGCACCTATATGCTGCTTTGCGTTAGTGGATCTTGGAATTGCATTAGGTAGTGCATCAAAGACTGCTCAAATCCTAAATATTGACAACAGAATAATGTATTCAATCGGAGCTACAGCACTTGATATGGGACTTATCAATGGTGATGTTGTTATAGGGATACCGCTTTCTGTTTCAAGCAAGAATATTTACTTCGATCGCTGATTATTTGATGAATCCTTTCATCAACAAGGGAAGTCCAACTTTCATAATTCCTTCAGCAACAGGACAACTTTTTCCTTTTTCAATATTATTTATTAAGTAGTCGTCGATTTGAGATAAAATAATTCCGGCCCCAAAAGCGGCAAGAAGTACTGGTATTGGGTGTTTTTCAATAATTTGTAAAATGTCATTTTCAGAGCCAATCCTATTTTTAATCTCCTTTAAGATTTTTTCAATGTCTTCCCTTTCTATCCTTTCTTCCATAGATATACCCTCCATATCCAATTATAGCCCCTATAATGACAAGCATTATCCCGACAATCAAAAATGCAACCATGTAACTGCCAACGAGGTGTTTTAAAAAGAATACCAGCGAAATAAAAAGAGCCACTATGCCAGAAAAGGCAAGTATTGCTGCACCAACAACTAAGAAAAGAGTTTTTGAAAGTTTGTTTATTGGCTCCTTTATTGCCTCTTCTATAGCATCTGATGCACCCTGCTTAACATAAACACCAATATATTTTAACAATAATTCTATAAGTTTACTTAGAGGCACTGCTTCAATCATTTTCCCACTTACTTCTTCAATAATTTACCTATGAGGTATCCAAATCCAAAAGCTGCAAAAATGCTCATTAACGGATACTTCCTGATGAATATTTCTGTTTCCTGAAGGGCCTTTTCAGACTCCTTAACCACATAATCAATTTCATCACGATATTTTTCTTCAAAGTCCTTTAGTTTAATACCTGCTTCATCACCAAGATCCTTTATTCTTGATTTACTCTCTTCCAATTTATACTTGCCCTCATCTAAAAGTCTCTTTCCTTCATCGACCATTTTCTTTCCAATTTCAATATCTCTTTCTATTTCCTTTTGAATATCATCAACGCTAACTTTTTTCAAATAATCACCAGATTAATAATAATTTCAATCTTTATAAGATTATTCTTTAATTAATGCTATAAAATTAAGTCATTCATTTCTTATTTTGTATTTAATATTTTACAATCTAATATTTTCATCATTGGATAATCCTTTAATGGCTGTTGATAGGGAAACTAATGCAAGTCCAAGATATATGACAATGTACTTTCCTATATCAATAAAATCAATCGAAGGGTTTGAGGAAATTTTTATTATAGGTATAATTGGAGAATAATTTAGAATTTCTTTTAGTAGATGATTTTCAGAAGGTATTGGCACAAACATAATGAGCGTTACTACCATCATAAATAGAGTAAGGAAAAGATTTGATTCGGTAATACTGGAAGAGATGTTAGAAAACACTATTGACATTGAAAACAAAAGAAGCATTATTATTGAAAGAAATATAATTAACAAAGGTATGTTAAAGATGGATATTCCTCTAACACTCAAAACCATTATCCAAATTATTATTTGCGTAATTGATATGATGAAAGTGGGCAATATCTTGCCAAAGATAATTTCTACTCTTTTTAATGGGGATGCAAGTAAAATTTCAAAAGTCTTTCTTTCTTTTTCCCCAACAATAGAATCGGACAGAATGTTCATAGAAAGGAATATTGGTAGAAGCAATATAAGCGGGATGAAAAGAATCTGCATTATTTCAACAAAAAATAGGTCTGTGATACTGTAACTATAATTTTCGGGATATATAGTGATAGAAATGGGATTTAATATTTCCTCATCAATGCTTCCATTTAATTTTGCTTTAACATAGGCTCTTTTAATGGACTCAAACAAATTATCCAAGTCTGATTGATTTTTTAGCAATACTTTTACAGAATTATCCTTTTCAGCCCATATTATTCCATCAATATTTCTTGGAAGCGTGCCATTAAATTCTTTATTTCTTAAAGAAATACTTTTGATCGATTCCTGAGTTAGATATCCAGGCAATCCTTCTACTTCAGAGTACAATAAATAAGTCCCTTGGGACCCTGGATCATCAACATATGTTTGGATATAGGCATAAGAACTTCCTATAAGCACTATTCCGATTACTATGAATAGTTGGAGTAAAAATGCAAATATGTATACCTTTTCCCTAATTATATCTTTAAATTCTTTTATTGAAAGATAAATTATTTCTTTTCTCATAACACACCCTGTAACATCATAACATTATATCCAAAGTGGAGTACTATCCCAACAATGAAAGTAAGCGCTATGTACTTTTTCTCAGCAATACCAATTCCTATAATGCCAGTTGAAACAATATGCATCCCACCGGAAAGAAATGTTCTCATGATTAATATTCTAATTGCATAATCTGGGAATATATTTAGTGCAAATCCTGTAAACATTATATTTTCAAATATGGCAAATCCAAGACCAGAAGCCATTCCAGCCATCAGTCCCTCATGCCATTTTAATCTATAATAATGGCTTGCAGAGAAAATGCCAATACTTTTAGAAAGCTCCTCTATAATTGCCCAAAGGGCTAATATCACAAATATTGATTCCGTAAAGTAGATTGTAATAATACCAAAAAATATCTCTAAAATAATTGAAACTAAAACTGCAAAGAATCCAAAGATTAATGCTATAAAATAAGGCCCATAAGATCTGCTCTTTATTTGTAGCTTCCCAGCAAGATTGAACATAAGTTCAGTAATACTAGGTCTTGGGCCAAAATAGAATTCATCCTTTCTATATAATGTCGTTGATGCAAACATCAAAATTAAGGAAAAACTAAGTGAAGGCAATATAGAAAAAATCATCTCTTTAGCGGAATAGGTACCATTTTCTATTGCTATTACTAAAGATAGAGGGGAAATAGCAGCGACTTCCTTTAATCCAACTAGATATAAGGTGGTTGTACCAAATAAAAAGAAAAATAGAACTATAAAAGTCACGGTTACAATTAGGGCGGAATCTTTGTAGTTCTTTGAATAGACTCCAATGAGGCCAGTTATACTCAAAAGCAATATTGTCGTTATTGTAAGGGGTAAGATAATAAGGGGATTTGTTACTCGTCCAAAATAGTAAAGAGCCACAATCCAAAATAGTAACTGGAATACAATAATTATCATTATGGATAGAAACTTAGAGTAGAAAATTTTCTCCCTTTTGATGGGAAGTGCTAAAAGTGCCTCTCCAGTTTTCTTTTCTTTTTCAGAAATAAGCAAATCTATTAACATTCCCCCACTTAAAAAAATAGGGAGAAGTAAAACTAATAGAACTATGTACCCTCCACGCTCATCTTCAAATGACTTCCTTGTTTTTTTTATCTGTTCTTCAAAATTAGAAGGATTGTTAAGGATATTTGTCGTATTTACCTGGGCCTGTTCTTGGATTATACCATGGGAATTTTCATTATCTGGAATTTCATTATTAGCAAATGGAGATCTGTACACCAACTCTACTTCAGGCTTCACAATTGAAAGATTACTGATCCTAGCTTCAATTGCACCATCTCTAAAACCAAGAATTATGCTATTTAGTTCTGAATAGGCAGGAATGCTCTTTGGATTTTCACTATTAATGTATATTTTAACTGTTGAAGATTTGTAGCTTCTTAAATTATCCTCAAAGTTCCTTTCTATTTCTAAAAATGCGGAAATTCTGCCGCTTTCTAACAATTCAAATCCTTTCTTTTCATCAAGCCACAGAATCTCAATTCTCTTGTTTTCAGAAATAATGTCTGTGAGCGAATTTTCTTCTGAGTAAATGCCTATCGGCAAATACCCCTTTCCTCCAATTGACAAATTAAAAAATCCCCCTTCTTCAAGGGCCCTGACGTAACTACCAAAAAGTGGAATAATCAGAAGAATTACAAGTAGCTGCAAGATAAAGGCAATCTTAAATTTTTTGTTTTTGAACAATCTTCTTAGTTCCCATTTTATCATTTTTTCAATCATTTTTACTACCGACTAACTCAATGAACACTTCTTCAAGGGAAGGGGTCAAATCTTCAAAATAAGTAATTTCTTCCTCCAACAAATATTTGAGATCTTTGTATGACTTAGTTTTTAGTATTACGAAATCTTTTCCTATTTTTTCTATCCTAAGATTTTTCTTTAAAGAAATTTTATCTAATAACTCTTCCTTCATTTCTTTAAGACCTATCCTAAAGGTTTTTTCCTTTATATAAGCATCTTTAAGATTTTGAACTGTATCATAAGCTTTTATTTTTCCTTTGTCAATTATTGCTATTTTGTCACATAACTGCTCTGCCTCATACATATAGTGTGTGCACAGAATAATTGTCTTCTCCTTTTTTAGAGTCATTATAAACTCTCTTATTTTTTTAGAGGTCAGGGGGTCAAGACCCATCGTGGGCTCATCAAATACGATTATCTTGGGGTCGTGAATCAATGCCCTTGAAATAGCAAGCCTCTGTCTCATGCCTTTTGAAAAAGAGGATACTGCCCAATCTTTCCTGTCAGATAGGCCCACCAGATCTAGTAATTCGTCAATCCTTTGATTAATTTTATCTTTAGAAACTCCGTATAACAAGCCAAAATATTCTAAAAGCTCCCCTGCTGTAGGGCGATCGTAAAGATTTGGTTCTTCTGGGAGATATCCTATAATTCTCTTTATTTCTGAAGAATTTTTTTGAAAGTCCTTTCCATTAACTAATATTTGTCCTTCTGAAGGATTTAAAATGCCACAAAGGAGCCTTATTAGAGTTGTTTTTCCTGCGCCATTTGGCCCGACTATTCCTATAGTTGTTCCATCCTCTATCTGAATTGTTACTTCATCCAGGGCCTTATGACGTCCAAAGTATTTTGAAACATTTAGGAACTCTATCATTAAAAGTAAATAAAGGATAATTTCTATTTAAACGTCTTTGCTTTTAATTAAGAAATTCTCAATCCGGATTTGTATAGTTTATTTTTTAAAGGATTGGCACTATTGTAGATAGGTAATATGAAAGGATTAATACAAATATATACTGGCACCGGGAAAGGTAAGAGTACTGCAGCATTTGGCCTCACATTAAGGGCTTCTGGATATGGCCTCAAGTCACTTATAATCCAGTTTATGAAACAAGGGAATTCTTATGGAGAGCATTTTGCCATCAATAAACTGGAAAATATTGAAATCATATCTTTTGGAAAATCAAAATGTATCGATTTAAAAAATCCAAGTAAAGAAGATATTGATCTTGCAAATGAGGCGTGGGATTTTTCCATAAAATCAATTAATAGTGGCAAATACGATATTATTGTTCTTGATGAAATAAATGTTGCCCTAAATTTTAAATTAATAAACTTAGAAAAAGTTATTGATGTACTAAAGAATAAACCAGATAACATTGAAATCGTCTTAACAGGAAGGTATGCACCAAAAGAGCTTATTGAAATAGCGGACTTAGTTTCAGAAGTAGTTGAGGTAAAGCATCCTTACCAAAAAGGGATAATAGCTCGCAAGGGTATCGAATTCTGATTTACAGGTAATCAGCTTGCCATCAAACCTTTTAAATCATTAAAATTATTCTCTTTATGGATTTGTTGATTTCACTAAAGATAATTTTCGGTGGATTCATTCTTTTTCATGCTTCATACCTTGATATTAAAAAAAGAGAAATTGAAGAATGGCACTGGATTGCCCTCTCATTAGTTGGGCTGGCTTACTCAGTTTACATGTCCTTTTTATACAATTCAATTAAGCCCTTATTGATAACTGGAGCTGTATTTTTGCTTATGTTTGGACTAGCGCTCTTATTATTTTACTTAGGATTATTTGGAGGAGGGGATGGGAAAATTCTAATGGGTATTGGAGCTCTTTTGCCGTCTCTTCCAGGGAGGGAATATGCGTTTGGACT
>JAAZKM010000253.1 GCA_012799835.1 Candidatus Methanofastidiosia archaeon | reverse complement strand
ACGGATGTTTCTTCTTTCTGGTGGGGCTGCAGGGATTTGAACCCTGGGCCTCCTGAATGTGAGTCATGGGTTTAAAGCCCGCTAACCACGATGAATGCAGCATTCAGTTGATTAATTGTTGGCTACGTGTTGGCTATAACAGTTTCTTCGTCTTTTTTGCTATATTTTTTCGATCGCTTTACGCAGTTCTATTATCTCAGGATGAGTGTATTTATTGGCAGTAAAAGCGTAATCTGTATGGCCAATTATTCTCTGTATATGAAGTGGTTCAGCTTTTGCACGCGCCATAAGGCTGGCAAAGGTGTGCCTGCAGGTGTGCGGAGTTAACCGTTTAATTTCTAGTTGCTCCAGCACAGGGTAATAATAATTTTCCCGGTAGTATTTTGCAGACATCTTTTTCCCGTTTTCGCGGCAGATTAAGGCTTCCCCGTTTTTTGCATACCACTTTTTTATAAAAGGGAAAATTTTGGGGTGTATTGGTATTATCCTGCCCTTACCCGCTTCAGTTTTTAACCCCCCGACAATGATCTTCTCTTGCAAATCTACGCTGAATTTTGTCAATGCCAGCATTTCCGAAATCCTCATCCCGGTGTAAATCATAATCAATATTGTATCTACCCAGGGTACGGTTTCAGCATTATCGAACATCTTCTTAATATGCGCATCTGTAAAGATTTCTTGCTCTCTTTTTTTATCTTTGGGCAGGGTGGTATATTCCGCATAGTTTTTATTAATGATATCATTCTGCATGCCATAGCGGCAGAGCATCACTGCTACGGTTTTAATTTTTTTCAAAGTTGACTGGCTGAGATTATCTGCAACGCACCTGTTTATTATGTTCTGCCAGTGCGTGGTCCGCAGATCTTTAAATTTTGCCCCTTCCATCGTCTTTAAATAATTCCACGCAGCCCGATAGTTATTCTCTGTAGATTTAGAGATATTTTTGTATTTATTCTCGGACCATTCCCTGTAAATTTCCCCCAACGTCATATTTGCCTTCGGAGAAACCGGGCTGATCCGGTGTAAAGCCAGGGCATCTAATGCTTCTTGCTTCGTTGTAAAACAACCTATAATCTGTCGCAGCTGCCTGGGGACCTCTTTCCCTTTATTCTTGCCTTTCGTAGCAATGGCTGTAGTCCAGCCGGTTGTAACCCGGGCAACCCACGGCTTGCGGCGGCGGCCTTTGGCCTTATATACAGATCCATAGCCATTGGGGTTATGCATGGCGATCACCTGTTAATGTTGATAATTATAAATCATTATTGAGCAAATCTCTGACTTATTTTCCTTTTCTTTTTATTTATTCGATAAGTTCCTGTCTTTCCCTATATCTTTTTCTTATTTCTTCAAATAATATTTCGTTCCTGCAGAATCAGAATCTGCAATGCCGGCTCTTTTAAAAATCATCCCCACAATATGAACATGGCAGGGGTGGCTTTTTGTCTGCTGCGGGTAGTAACGCCTGAAAACCTTTCCTTTAATCGTACTACGGCTGAGGGTTTTCGTTTCAACTAATTTGGATGTAGTATATGCTCCCTCCAATTTATGTTCATTGATAGCTTGTTACACCTTTTGAACAGTTTCTTCTCGTTCGATAGCTTGTTTTTTTACAAGCTCATCAGGAATTTTTAGATTTGATTTCGTCATTGATTTAATCTCCTTTGAATAAAAAGCCATATAAATAATTGATTCGGTTTTCTTGAATTAAACAATTATCCCCTTTGCTTATGAAATCCACGGAGTTAGTGAGTAGGATTGCTCCTTATCAAGTGCTTTTTCTAATTTATAATAAAGTGTATCAATATATTTCGAACCATTTATTATTGCTTCATAATGAGGTTTATTTATTGTATCAACAAACCGATGTATATCTATAGTGTGTATTTGAGATTTATCTTGCTGAATTTCTATAAAACATAAAGGTTCGGTAATCTCAAAAGATCTGGTCAACTTTTCAGAATACTTTTCTTTTGATTGAATATATGCAGGAAAAGCAAAATTTGTCATAAGATATATGCTACTCAGATCATATACATCGAATTTTGTTGAACAGTAGGATACGCCGTCTACGTTAAAACTACTAATACAACTCATTATTATTTGAGGGATAGTATATTCGATTTTATAATCCCTGTTATTTTCTTTTATTAAAAATGAACATGCGCATTGAATAGGATATGTATAGATAGTTTTTTTTATATAGTCTTCTTTGGATATTTTTCCATAAGCAATTGAATCCAGTGAGAAAAGATCATCATTATTTAAAGTAACTCTAAATATATCTTGAAAATGAGTTGCTAGGTTTAATATTTTAATACCGGAACCGCTTTTGTAAAAGAATCTGCTTGTATATAATTTATCATTATCTGTTTTAGTTTGCACAATCTCTTTAATGCATACATATGGAGTGGCACCTAGATAAAGGCACGGAATCCCATTAATACTAAATCGTTGCTCTTTAATCTTTTGGCGTTGTTCAAATGGTATATGAAACATTTCCTCAATAGTAGGTTTCTTATTGCTATATCTTGTTCTATAAAAATATAAAGGTTTCTTGTCACTGTTATCATATAAGTTGTCAATTTCTTCTACAAACAGATAATCAATATAATTTTCAAATATTTTACAGATATTT
>JAAZKM010000252.1 GCA_012799835.1 Candidatus Methanofastidiosia archaeon | reverse complement strand
GTAGCACCAGGCGTATTTGCAATAGTTACAACAGATTTACCTCAGGTTCACCATGAAATGCAGTTTCTAAAGATGGGAGACGGACCAAGTTATGCCTTGTTTAGGCCATATCATCTGACAAGCCTTGAAACTCCAATTTCAATTGCAAAAGCAGTTATATATAAGGAGCCTTCTATAGTTCCAAAGTTTGATAGACCAATAGCAGAGGTAATAACTAGAGCAAAGAGGAGTTTGAAAATAGGAGAGTATCTTGATGGAATTGGAGAAACTACTATTTTTGGGAGCATTGAGCAATACAGTATAGCAAAAGAACAAGATTTAGTTCCTATAGGATTAATTAATAAGAAAGCAAAAGTTCTAAAGTACATTGTCAAGGGGGAGTATATTACTCATGATATGTTAGAGCTTGATAAATCAACCCAGATTTACAAAATGAGAGCCTTACAAGATGCCTTACAAGATGCCTTACAAGATGCCTAAATATAGGCTTGACAATAAAGTTCATTTTAGATATATTAGTAAACAAGTGTATAAATAAAAAAACAGTGAATAGGTCAGTATTTAAGCATAAATCCGTTCAAAGAGAGATAATCGAAAAGGTGGGAGATTATTAATGGGTGCTTGAAGAATATCGCCTAGGAGTTTGGCATCTGAAATAGACTAAGATGCTACGTGAAGACGTTATACTTATTTTAAGTGACAGGGAAACCTGTAATTTGGGTGGTACCGCGGAATTTTCGTCCCTAAGTCTTTGACTTAGGGACTTTCATATTTTTTAAAAGAGGAGAGATGATCAGTGAAAAGGTTTAATGAATTATCAAATGAACCAATAAAGGACAGAGAACACGCCATATCAGAATATTGGAAAGAAATTGACCTGTTACACAAATCCGTTGAAACGAGAGATCCAAAGAAACCATATATATTTTATGAAGGACCTCCAACGGCAAATGGGAAGCCAGGAATCCATCATGTTATGGCTAGAACTCTTAAAGACCTTACTTGCAGATACAAAACAATGCAAGGTTATCAAGTAAAGAGAAAAGCAGGCTGGGATACACATGGACTACCCGTAGAGATTGAAGTTGAAAAGAAACTCAATCTAAAAAACAAACAAGACATTGAGGCATACGGAATAGAAGCCTTTAATGAACAATGTAGGGAGTCAGTTTTCCAATATGAAAAACAATGGAGAGACATGACAGAGAGAATGGCTTTCTTAATTGATATGGACGATCCATATATTACACTTGAAAACGATTATATTGAATCAGTTTGGTGGATTTTAGATAAGTTCTATAAAGAAGGCCTTATCTATGAAGGACATAAGATATTACCATACTGTGCAAGATGTGGAACAGGGCTAGCTTCACATGAAGTTGCACTAGGGTATGAGGAAATTAAAACAGAAACTGTAATGGTGAAATTTAAGCTTAAGGACAAAGAAAATGAGTATTTTCTTGCATGGACAACTACACCTTGGACACTTATTTCAAATGTATGCGTAACTGTAAATCCAGATGTAACATATATTAGAGCTAAAAAAGAAGATGAGATATTCTATGTTGCAGAGTCATTGGCTAAAGAAGTTTTAGGAGAAGAATATGAAATCTTAGAGACAATGAATGGCAGTGATATGGAGTACATGGAGTATGAGCAATTACTTCCATTTATCGAAGTTCCAGGAAAAGCATTTTATGTAACTCTAGGGGATTACGTTACAACTGAAGATGGAACTGGAATTGTTCACTCAGCACCAGCTTTTGGTGAGGATGACTATAATACAGGTTTAAAGTATAAGCTTCCAGTTGTAAACCCAGTTTCAGAACAGGGAACCTTTATGGGGACTCCTTGGGAAGGCATGTTTGTTATGGATGCAGATAAAGATATAATCCAGTGGTTAAGAGATAAGGATGTGCTCTATAGAAAAGAAAAGATGTTGCACAATTATCCACATTGCTGGAGATGTAAAACACCATTATTATACTATGCTAAACCATCATGGTATATTGAAATGACAAAATTAAAAGACCAATTGATTAAAAATAATAATGAAATCAACTGGTTCCCAGAATTTGTTGGGGAAAAGAGATTTGGCAACTGGTTAGAGAATCTTAATGACTGGGCAATTTCAAGATCTAGATATTGGGGTACACCATTCCCAATTTGGAGATGTGATGACTGTGGACATATAGATTCAATAGGTTCAAGAAAAGAACTAGTTGACAGAGCAATAGAAGATATAAATGAAGAAATAGAACTTCATAGACCATATGTAGATAATGTACACTTGACATGCCCAGATTGTGGCGGGGTTATGACAAGAGAAAAAGATGTAATAGATGTATGGTTTGATAGTGGAGCAATGCCTTTTGCACAACACCACTATCCATTTGAAAACAAAGAGAACTTCTTCGAAGAATTATACCCAGCAGATTTTATATGTGAGGGAATTGACCAAACAAGAGGTTGGTTCTATTCGCTACTAGCAATCTCAACATTTGTGACAGGAACATCTTCTTTTAAGAATGTTTTGGTTAATGACCTTGTCCTTGATAAAGAAGGAAAGAAAATGTCAAAGACAAAAGGAAATACAGTAGATCCTTTTGCACTATTTGATAGATACGGCGCAGATGTTCTTAGATGGTATGTAATTCATGTATCTCCACCATGGACACCAACAAAGTTTGATGAAGAAGGCTTAAAAGAAGTTGAATCCAAGTTCTTTAGAAGCATCAGAAATGTATATAACTTTTTCTCAATGTATGCAAATACAGATGATATCGACCCAAGAGAATTCCATGTAGACTATAATGACAGACCAGAAATAGACAGATGGATACTTTCTAAATTTAATATTTTACTAAAAAGCACACAAGAAAATATGGATATTTTCGAACTTACAAGAGTTGTAAGAGATATTCAAGAATTTGTTATAGAAGACTTATCAAACTGGTATATTAGAAGAAGTAGAAGAAGATTCTGGTCAACAGAGCTTGATGACGATAAAAAAGCAGTTTATAGTACAACCTATGAGATATTAGTAGATTTATGTAAAATTATCGCACCATTTGTTCCATTTATAGCAGAAGAACTTTACAGAAACTTAACTGGGAAAGAATCAGTCCACATTGACTACTATCCAGATCCAAATCTAGAACTTATTGATTATGAGCTAGTAGAAAAAATGGACTTAGTAAGAGAACTTGTTGCTCTTGGTAGGGCATCTAGAGAAAATGTAAAAATAAAAGTTAGACAGCCAATTGCTGAAGTAGTAATTGATGGTAAGTACAAAGAAAAAATTAGTGATTTAGTAGCTTTAATTAAAGAAGAGCTAAATGTTAAAGAAGTAGTATTTGAAGATGACTTAACACAGTTTATGAATTACTCTCTAAAACCAAACTTTAAAGTTGTAGGTTCAATTCTAGGCTCAAAAGTAAAATCATTTGCTAAAGCGCTTCAGCAAATTGATGCTAGGAAAACAGTAGAGGCATTGGAAAATGGAGAAACTGTAGAAGTGGATTTGGATGGAGAAAAAACTGAGATTACAAGTGACTATGTGTTAACCTCAATCTCTTCAAAAGAAGGATTTAATGTAGTCATGGAAAACAATCTTTTTGTAATCCTAGATACACAACTTACAGAAGAGCTCTTAAATGAAGGTTATGCAAGGGAATTTGTATCCAAAGTTCAACAAATGAGAAAAGCTAATGGATATGAAATATTAGATAATATCACTATTAAATACAATGGAAGCGAAAAGATAAAAAAAGCAGTTCTTGAATATAAAGACTTTATTAAATCAGAGACTTTAGCAACAGAAATTATATTTACAGATGAAAAAATGTCAGAGACTCAAGATTTAAATGGGGAAGAGACAGGAATAGAACTATCTAAGAATTAAAGAGAAAGCAGGTCTATATGGCCTGCTTTTTGATATTTAATGATATAATAGTATCAGATATAATAATTTGG
>JAAZKM010000251.1 GCA_012799835.1 Candidatus Methanofastidiosia archaeon | reverse complement strand
TTTCAATTAATTTGTTAACATCAATTGTTTTAATATTAGCAGATTGATTTTTCCAGAATTGTTCAAATTTTTTAATATGCGTTTCAAGGTGAGGTAAAGCTCCATTTTCCCAGCTTTTGAAAACATCAAATGTTTCTTCATTTTGAATATGTGCTCCAAAACTTTCATTTGGAGAACCATTGGCAACTATGGTGTTACCCTTTGCATCTGTAAATATCATCACTTTAGGGTGAAATTTAAATCTCTCAGGATCAACAATCTTACCTTTTTTTGAAACAAATCCGATTTTTATATTAAGAATATCTTTGGATACAAGATAGCTCAATATCCTTAATCTATGAAAGTATTTCTCTCTACTGTATTTATTTGATAAACTTTTAATAAAATCTTCAACTTTACCAAATTCATAAATAATCTGTTCTTCTATCACTCCGTCTTTTCCCATTAGCCCTTCTTCAATTGCTTGGATATCGCAAGGTTCTAATTCAATGCCTGTAATGTAGTATATTTTGCATTGGTTATTAATAATATCTACAAGGGCTTCGTTAATTAATGAAAAAAAAGCCGAACTAAAACTATAAGTTTGTCTTTTATAAATCTTAGTTCTTTTTAAAACAGGAACTAAAAAGTCATTAATTGTGTCATCTTCCGAATTATAATATGTGGGTTTAATCTTATCATCTATATCTTTGAAATTAAGTCTAGTTTCCATTCAATCAATTAATAGTTTATTTCTTAGTATCTTACGTCTTAAAATCGTTGCTTTTACTTCTAATTCTTTTTCATTACATACTTCCTTTTCTACATTCTTATTATAGGATATTTGATTGGCTATTTCAATAAACAAATTTAATTTTTGTGTTTCATCTGGGCTTCCACTATTCAGTAAAGTATCTAGTATAATTTCTGTATCATAAGATAAATCTTCAATTGCAAAGAAATCTTTGAGATATATTTTTACTAAATCAACAAAAACAGTTTTAATTTTATTATCAAATGCTCTTTTAGCATGGCTTAAATCTTCTCCATTTTCACAAAGGTCATAAAATGATAATAGCCCTTTTAATCCTAAAAGATTAATAATTTTTCCAGGGCAATGTTGAATTGTAGATCTTTCTAAAATGGCCATAGTTGTGTCCAGAATTGGGTAAACTTCATCTAATGTTAAACCCTCGGCAAGATTATTTTTAACAAGTAATCTATTTTTTTCCAATATATCAAAAAGTACAAATGAACCAATAAATAAATCATCTATATATCCAATACCTGAATCAGCAGAGTCTTCAATAATGTCTTCAACTAATGTAAAATATGAAAGAGCAGAATTAATTTCGTGCTTTATTTGCCAGGTGCAATCTTTATCTTTTAAAATATTACATAATGTTTTGAATATCAGTAATAATTTACTAGCAACGTTTCCATGTTTTGTAGTTTCTATTGTTTTTAATTTATCTTCATAATTTATAAAGCTTAGATTAAAGTTATCTATATTTTTTAATGAAATGTTACTCTGATTTTTATAATATAGATTTATTACCCTCATTATATCAAAAAATTCTTCAGACATCGATAAGTCATCTAAATAATTTCTTACTTCGAGTGAATCTGTATTACTTTTTAATATTTCATCGTATAAATAGGATATTATCCCTAGCAACTTAGAATTATTGTACACATAATTAGTTTTTTTATATATAAATTGATTGTTACCTAAATCAAAAAAATCTAGTGAATCATAACCAATTAACTCTTTTATATCAAATATTTTATTTT
>JAAZKM010000250.1 GCA_012799835.1 Candidatus Methanofastidiosia archaeon | reverse complement strand
GTTATATGTTTTGTAAAGATATGTTGTTATAAGCTGCTGTTCCATCTCTCTAATTTCCAACTATCTAGTTTAATTTAAAAAGAAAGGATAAGCCCAATCAGGGCAACAATTACACCAACCGCAATAGAACCATAGATCTTTATACTATTCTCCAGTCTTTCAATACGGGAGTTATTTTCAGCCAAGGAAACACTTATACCCTTGATTGAGAGCATCATATCACTAGGAATTTTAGTGAACCCTTTTTTCTTTAAATTTTTGTTCTTTATATTTAAATAGGCAGTATTACCCACTAAGCCGAGGAAATAATCTTCCTTACTCTCATCACTTAATGCATCCTGAAATTTACTTATGTCATCGGTAAGTTTGCTAAAAAAGATCATAAAAACAGGTTCACTTTTTCGTAAGATAATATCATTGGGGCCAGCGTTAAAAACAGAAAAAATTAGTTTCCCTTCATAACAAGGATCAACGTGAAAGCCTGAAATATTAATCAAGCCCTTTTGTTTATAAGAAAAACGCACATTAATAAAGGCCATCAAATCGGCGGGCATTTTTATTTCCTCTTCTGTAATAAGTAACGCAAATTCACCAGGACTTATAGAAACAAATTCCTTTCCATCTTGCAACTTTATGGGTTCGTCTCTGCGGGTAATAAAAACTTCATCTCCAAGTCTTAAATCAAAATGCCAACCGTAAAAATTCTCCCAAATATTTTTGTTTCTTCTAAAAATATCATCCTCTTTGATTCTTTCTAACAATTCTTCCCCGGATAATATCATTCCCTGCCTCCTCAATTTAGAAGTGGCCTTACGATATTTTCAGCAATAACAATAATCAACAAACTTACCCCAAGAACCACGAATAAAAAATAAGCTGCTTTTGTATAAAACCGAATTAACTCATAATTTGTTCTGGTATCCAGGTCCTCATCCTCATCGCTTCGTGCATAATAGATTAAAGTAATCGCTAGCCCTGCAATAAGCAAAAATAAACCAGCCAGCATATTAGCGGAATAAAAAAATAATAAAACTGCTCCTACAAACACAGTTACAAGCCACAGCATATAAAAATAGTATCTGTAGGCTTTTTTAAAATCCTTTTTTCCCTCTTCCATGAGAACTCCTTAAAAGTAAGTTGCATGCATGTTATTAGATTTCATCCTTTAAACAACACAAGCTAAAGGATCTGGCCCCTGATCAATTCTTCCATGGGCAACCCATCTTTGCCCCGGACATCCCCCTCCACACTTGGCAAGATTTGTGCAACGGTTACAGACTTCAATTTCTTCAGAGTGAAGACCCCTTATTTCATTAATTCGTTTATCCGTTTCCCAGATCTTTTGAAGGGAGTTTGCTTTAATGTTGGAAGTTGCTAGATCAGATTTAAAAGCTTCACAAGGGTGGACACTTCCATCAGGCCCGATTAATAATTTATCCTGACCAGCACTACATACACCAGCTTGTTCAAAAAACAAGCATCTGTAGGGAGCACCCTTTCGTACTTTCAAAATCGGGGAATTCAAGTTTTCAATAATTTTAATAAACTCATCAACCTGCTTACGATTATTTTCTATTAACAGTTTTTCCTTGTAAGCAACGCAGCGTCCTTGGGGAACAAGCCTTAACAGCGATACCTGCCCTACTCCTATTTTTTCCGCTAACCTAACAATAAGAGGAATTTGCCGGTAATTAATGCTCATAGGCACAACATGCACCTCACAAAGTAATCCAAGGCTAACGGCACGCTGAAGAGATTCTTGCAATAATGTAAAGCTTCCTAGTTTTCCAGTTATATAATCATGTACATGAGCATCCGCTCCATGTAAGCTAAATATTACTTTTTCAGTATAGTGTCTAAGTTTTTTAAGATGATGATAATCTACTGCCTGCAATTTTCCAAAACCGCCATCTATTACCCCGGAACTGTAAATTCTTATTTTGTAGTCCTGCTTTACAGCAAATTCAAGCAGGTCCCATATTTCTGGATAAAGCAGCGGTTCGCCACCTGATAAAAACAGATTTTCTGCCCCCAGCTTTTTCCCTTCAATAAGTAACTTTTTCATGAAAGATATGTCAATAAATGTATTCCCTTGGGGAGAAGCCAGGGATGAACAGTGCAAACATTTAAGCAAACAGTAATTAGAAAGCTCGACATACAATTCTTTTAAACACCTTACTCCCACTATAACCACCCCTTCATCTTAATTATACCAGTATTCAGAACCTAAACAATAGGTTCTTTGGGGTTATTTTCCGCTATATCTTTTAAAGTGACCATTATCTTTGAACTGCCGCAGCAAATCGGTATATATACCCTTATCTTCTATGTTGTTTAGCCTTACTATTGATAAAAATAAAATATTCATTTACTCAATTCCTTTTTTTTGTTTGAATTTGAGCAAACTTTATTTTGGGGTTTTCAGGGTGGTATTTGGGTAGGGTAGGGGTTAGTTGGGCAGCGTCATATTTAATGCTGGATGAATTAATATAATAACCCAATTTTTACTTGTTAGTGCTTAATCTTGCGCCCCAATTCTTGTTAATTTCTTTACATCATCGTTTTCTGCATCCTTCCAATAACCATTTTTAAAGCCTCTATCAATGCCTCCAACCGTTCTCTTCCCGGAGCCATAGCTAATTCATTTAATTCACTCTGGCAAAGTATGTGATTAACTAAAAGGTTACCGTCCGGGTTTATAGCTGCATTAAACCATTCTTTAACCATCTTCCGGGAAAACTTGGAGCAGCTCCCGACATGGAAATGCCGGCTCCGCATATTATGAGCATACTATTATCTCCAGGATTTCTTGTGTTGCGCAACCACTTTTCAAAAATTTCGCCGCCTTCCATTGAATCCTTTGGCGGCTTTTGCCAGCAATTTAAGGTATTCATACAGGACAATTATACTTCTCCCTGTCAATATTTGTATAAAATCTTTATGCATCACAATTTTCCGATCACTTATGTTATTAAAATTAATAAAAATGTTATGCCCAATTCCAACCTTTCCCTTCTCAGTTGGAGATTAGTCGAATCTAATTCCAAATAACCCTCCATCCTCCGTCGCATCAGTTAATTTAACATCGAGAATATAGTCGTTCAGATTAAAACCTTTTTCTGTTTCTTTAAAGGCATCATCCTCATTCATGGTCACGATATATTGAAATCCTAAATCATCAGCATTTTCCGCTCCGACACGCAAAGCACTTAAGACCTGCCGACCATCCACACCATCAAAAAGATGGCTATCATGGATTAAAAAACCAGGGCCGATTTCACGTATTGCACATAAACGCATAAGCATCATATCAAAACAAAATATCTGCATATTTTTAATTCCTTCACTTCTGGCACCTTGAATTTCAAAACGGAATATAGGACCGTTTTTTGTTTCATCAACTAGCATACTGCCGGCGTCTTCATAAAGCTTTTCAGATATTTGCTCATAAGCAAGAATGGCTTCAGACAACCTGTCCTTCTGTTCCATAAAATCTCGCCGAAGCCTCTGTAGCAATCGATTCCGCTCTATTTCCAGTTCGCTTTTCGTTCCCCTCAGCTTCTCTGCAGACTCAAAACGTTGTCTTAACATTTCCACTTCAGATTCGAGACGTCCAACTTCGGCTTGTAATCGCGTGAACTGTTCAAGAGCACCATAACTCTTCAATGTTCCCATAATCTTAGAACGCCTTTCATCAAGCTCTACCTTTTCCTGATTGCGGGCTTGAATGCGTAACATAGCAGCGTCCAGTTCGCTTTCAAGATAGTCTTTACGGTTGCGTACAATAGAATTGTGAAACTTGCGAACATCCTCATAGCGTTTATTTACCAAGTCGGGAAGCACAATTCCTGCTTCGTTATATACTGATTCAAGATCTACTAGTTCCGGTGGAGCCTCTGATAACATAGCCGATTCTAAGTCTCTAATGACGGCAAGGTCAATTGTGTTTTCGTTTGCCAGATCATTTAATCTACGGGTTAGATCATCAGCTTCTGTTTCCATATCCCGGTATTGTGGATGAACTCGAAACTTTTCAACTTCTCTCTGATATCGCCTCAAGCGATCCTCGGCAACTGTTAGTTGCGTACGTAACTCAGCAGCACTCCCGATAATACTACCAAACGCTCCCGATTTAACTGCATTTTTTAGTTCGTCTAGAGTTTTTTCTCGATCTCGTACACCTTGCCAATCGCAGGCAATTTTCCAATCCAAACCAAGCAAATACATCAGTGCCATTTGATAGTCGCCTGTGCCTTGCATAGCGGCTTGTTTCTCTGGTGAAAGGAAAGCCCCGCTTTTAGCTCGACGTACAAAATAAGCAAACATGGAGCGGAAGGTCGGAGTACGAGCTGCATCCCTGTTGTTCCTTAATCCAAACATATTCTTTCCTAACTTCTCTCTCCATTTACTTGCAGGCAATGCTCTCCCGTTAAATACAAAACCTGCACGGCTCTTATTCTGGCGTTCAATATTCACTAATTCACCTGCCAAGTCAAAATCCATGCCAAAAATAACTTCGTTTAATTCTTCAGCCCTAAAAAGAGATTTCTTATCGATATTTGCACCGGTCAGAAAATGCACAATTTCAATAAGACTTGTTTTCCCCGCTCGGTTACGAGTCTGACGATTAGTTGCGCCTTCGCTCTTCTCGGCTATAAGCACATTCAGTCCAGGATGAAATTCAAGGTTCTTGAAAGTGGGTAATGAACTATAAATGCGATGAATCATAATGAAGCCCTCCGGCGCAACAGACCATTATAAATTTCAATGGCCTCAATAGCATAAAGAAGATCCAATGTTAAGATGAACCAATCAAAACTGATACCCGGATTCCTGTTTTTCTCGTCTTTATAATCGGCCAAAACCTCTTCCCATAAAGCAGATACTGTCTTTTGTCTATCTAATCGCCTCAATATATAAGAACCTACAGTCAAAAGAGCCTTATCATGCGGCATATGTTTTGTTGGTAAAATCATTATCTTACCTCCGCGCGTCCTCAAAAATAACACATTTGTCGAAAAAGTATGCGAGTATTGCAAGGACTGCTACTTTTTCAGTGGGCGTTCTGGTCGCTGTTCCCCCTGCCCATTCTTCAAGCTTAGCAAAAATTCTATCAGGATGCACTACGGGCTTCTGATCTCTATACTCTATATATCTTTTTTTAAAGATAGTAGCCAGCCGAGCTTCGTAATTTGGATCTCGCCATTTCCGAAAGAAACCTTCGACTAACCGGTGTTTTTGCATTCCGATTTTCAGAAAATCTGCAACAGCAGGCGATAGCAAATTCGCCTCAATTTTCCCTCGTGAGACCTCACGAACATCGACCAGGTTATTGGGTGGTGCTATCTCCTGGATGTGTTGTAATACTGCTTGTAGATCCTCGTACCCTAAATTCAAAGAGGCACGTATATCAAACACCCCAAACCAAGACTCTAAAGTAGCAAGATCCAATCTCCTAAATTCAAACAATAATTCTTCATATCCCCAGTGGCTGATTTTGAATTCCGGATTCTCCTGTTTCAGTTCCTCCAGCCTTTCTATGACTTGAGGGGATAAGCGGCCATCATGGGTGTTATGCACAAAGGCCCATTCATTGAAATATTTCTTCCAATGTTTTTTTGCCCCTTCAAAATCCTCATTGATCTTTGAAATCGCTTTACTGGCAGAAATTTCATTGGGGGCAAAAACCTGAAAAAGAATTCTCTTTGATGACAGGTACCCATCATTCTTTCTATCACCGATGTTCCCCCAAGGTCGACAAGCAATAAAATCGCCCGGATAAACCTTTCCCATTATTGCTTCAAAAAGTCGTTGAAAAGCATCTCCCCGATTTTCCAGGAAGGCAACTCTGAAACATTTTTCATAATAGAGCTGCTGATACCGATCCATAGTCTCACTCCAAGATTATATACACTCCCATACAAAAAGCAGATGCTGTAACTATTTACCCCTACCTACCCTCCAAACTGATCAAATATCCATTCTCTTGTCAAAACCTCTGAATCAAAAAATAATGCAGATAGATTTATTAGTGTTCTAAAAGGTACTCCATCAAACCTGAGCAAATGGGTTCTAAGTGAAGCATCTACAACACGGCCACTAACCAAACTCTGGTTTTTTCGTTTTAAAAAAACATCCTTGAAATATACGTTTATAGCTAAATCAATATGGTTTAGAACAGCAGTTTCAAAACTTGTTCCCACCGGGTTATCACTGTCTAAATGGATACATTTTGCAACAAAGTATTTTTTATATTTTGGCTTATCTTTAATTTCCTCAAGCATCATACTTATATTACCATTATTATTACGTTGGGCATGTACTTCTAAACTTCTTATTCCTTGCACTTTATACTCCCACAATTTCAACCCCTCTATATTTGAGGGTTTAGTACCTGGACTAATTTCAGGTTCCTGTAATATATAATGCCCTCCAGTTGATTCCCCCTTGAATAAACGCAGTTTATTTATCCAATCCGGGTTAACAGGCCTTAAAGCCTCTTCCCCTATAAGCAAGGGGGGCCTTTTTTCTGAACAATAATACGCGTCAAGTCTAATATATTTCTTTTTAAAGGGGAACTGATTTTTAGTAAATTCTATAATTTCTTCTTTAAGAAAACCATTTGGTATAAAATAACTACCCCCATATTCGCAGGTACTAATTAATTTATCCCAATTTAAGACAGTAAAATCAATCAATTCATTGCAATGGCGTACATGCTCATAAAGATTGTTTTTTTTAAAAATAGGGTTATTATCTCTATATTTTTCCATTGATCGGAGAAACATAATTTCACAAGACCTTTTCCAAACGTCATGATAAATAGACGTTAAAAGTATTTTTGTTTCAGAATCAACGTCTAGTGCATCAATTTTTTTATTAGGAACCATTTCTGATTGCCACCGCTCATTAGATGTAATCATCAGTTTTTTAATCTTTACCATTTCAAAAAATTCATCTAGCATTTTTTCATCAAGGCAATACGGTTCTGTAAACGTTCTTATTTCGTTGTATTTATAATCATTAGCAATTTTATTGGCAATAACCTCTATTTTGTGAATATACATATCAAGATTCATATATTCACCCCCATTATTCTAAACATAAATCTGGCACTCCAAACAGTTCCCTCTTTCTGTTATAGCGCTTAAAAATTCCCATGCTATGCGCTAGGGGCCACTCATTCAAAATCCAGGAGCAGCTGTCCCCGACAATAACGGCAGCAATATCAATTATTCTCTATAAGCGGGGAAAAACAGACCGTCACCTGGTTTTCTTTTATTAACAATATCAGTTAGTCTGTCGTACATTTCAACATCATAGATCCTCTTGCCAATATAAAAATCATTATCTTCCAGCCTGGAAAATGACTTTTTAAATTTATACAAGGAGTCACTTTCTGATTCGTACCCACCACCTAGATGAAACTTCTCATATCCATTTTCATTACCCCATTTAGCAACTTCATAAAGTAAAAGATTATTAGCTTGTAATTTTCTATATTCTCTTAAAGCCCCTGAAAAATGGTAATGTAAATACCTGCTGTGTCTCATTATAAGTGATGAAGCTATGATCTTGTCCTCATAATAGGCATTGGCGATAAACACATTTTTACCAAGGCTATCTATCGTGTCATTAAAAAAGTTGTCATTGAAATAATAATATTCAGAAGCGTCTCTTCTGTCCATGGTAGAATTATAAATATTTTTAAAACCCTCTATAGTTTTTAGCTCATCTTCTAAAACTATAGATACTTCATTCTTTTTAGCTTTCCTGATCTTGTTTCTACACTTAGAATCTAAATTAGACCACATCTTTTCTTTATCATTCAAATCCATATAAACTGTTTTCCTTATCGGTAATACCCCAGAATATTCTTCAAAAAAGGTATGGTTATTGATTAATGGATGAAACCTGTCAAATTGGCTAATGATATTTTTCTTATTACAGTAATTAGAAAAACTCTTAAAAAATGCTTTTTTTAATTCCGGCATGCTTCCATCCTCTTCACAACCTTCATAAAGAGGGCCGCCATATCCATAAGCGCTACTAATATCAAAATATCTATTTTTTTCTAATTCACTTCTAAAATTTTCACTCTCTGCTATGTCTCTCAACATAAATGGATAAGCAACCTTGCCATGCTCACACTCAAAATAGTATAGTATTGGCTCCCCATCTCCATTATTTTGAAATGGAACAAAATAATTATAGATAAAATAAACATCCTTTGATGTAAATCCTTCTATTATCTCATTCCAAGTTTCTTTATCTTTAATTACCTGTTCCTTGGACATTAATTATTCAGCCCTTTTATTGCTTTTTTCTTCTATTTCCTCTATAAATAATAACTGTTAATAATCCTTGCAATTCTCTCCATGTCCCCCGTATCATATCTCTGGTCACAGGGTATTGATAGGATATTATTATATATTTTATTGCTCATTGGATAATTTGAAATATCAATCTGCCTTGGTACAGGCCAATGTATTGGACAATATATATTCTCATTGATGAGTAATTTTCTTAATTTTTCTCTTCCTTTATCTAAATATACTGGAAAAAATAGAGGGCAAATATTATTCGGTATTTTATTAAATACTGGCTCTATGCCGTTAATATATTTTAGGGCTTTTAGTAAAAATATAAAGTTTTTCCTTCGCCTAGTTATTAATTTATTTATGTCTAATTCATTTATAATTGATTTTGAAATATCATCTATAGAATAAGGACTTGGATCGTTATCTAAAACATTTTCTGCTTTATCAAACATAATTAAAAATATTTGTTTCAATTCGTGATTATTTGATTCTATATAGAATCAAATAATCACGAATTGAAACAAATATTTTTAATTATGTTTGATAAAGCAGAAAATGTTTTAGATAACGATCCAAGTCCTTATTCTATAGATGATATTTCAAAATCAATTATAAATGAATTAGACATAAATAAATTAATAACTAGGCGAAGGAAAAACTTTATATTTTTACTAAAAGCCCTAAAATATATTAACGGCATAGAGCCAGTATTTAATAAAATACCGAATAATATTTGCCCTCTATTTTTTCCAGTATATTTAGATAAAGGAAGAGAAAAATTAAGAAAATTACTCATCAATGAGAATATATATTGTCCAATACATTGGCCTGTACCAAGGCAGATTGATATTTCAAATTATCCAATGAGCAATAAAATATATAATAATATCCTATCAATACCCTGTGACCAGAGATATGATACGGGGGACATGGAGAGAATTGCAAGGATTATTAACAGTTATTATTTATAGAGGAAATAGAAGAAAAAAGCAATAAAAGGGCTGAATAATTAATGTCCAAGGAACAGGTAATTAAAGATAAAGAAACTTGGAATGAGATAATAGAAGGATTTACATCAAAGGATGTTTATTTTATCTATAATTATTTTGTTCCATTTCAAAATAATGGAGATGGGGAGCCAATACTATACTATTTTGAGTGTGAGCATGGCAAGGTTGCTTATCCATTTATGTTGAGAGACATAGCAGAGAGTGAAAATTTTAGAAGTGAATTAGAAAAAAATAGATATTTTGATATTAGTAGCGCTTATGGATATGGCGGCCCTCTTTATGAAGGTTGTGAAGAGGATGGAAGCATGCCGGAATTAAAAAAAGCATTTTTTAAGAGTTTTTCTAATTACTGTAATAAGAAAAATATCATTAGCCAATTTGACAGGTTTCATCCATTAATCAATAACCATACCTTTTTTGAAGAATATTCTGGGGTATTACCGATAAGGAAAACAGTTTATATGGATTTGAATGATAAAGAAAAGATGTGGTCTAATTTAGATTCTAAGTGTAGAAACAAGATCAGGAAAGCTAAAAAGAATGAAGTATCTATAGTTTTAGAAGATGAGCTAAAAACTATAGAGGGTTTTAAAAATATTTATAATTCTACCATGGACAGAAGAGACGCTTCTGAATATTATTATTTCAATGACAACTTTTTTAATGACACGATAGATAGCCTTGGTAAAAATGTGTTTATCGCCAATGCCTATTATGAGGACAAGATCATAGCTTCATCACTTATAATGAGACACAGCAGGTATTTACATTACCATTTTTCAGGGGCTTTAAGAGAATATAGAAAATTACAAGCTAATAATCTTTTACTTTATGAAGTTGCTAAATGGGGTAATGAAAATGGATATGAGAAGTTTCATCTAGGTGGTGGGTACGAATCAGAAAGTGACTCCTTGTATAAATTTAAAAAGTCATTTTCCAGGCTGGAAGATAATGATTTTTATATTGGCAAGAGGATCTATGATGTTGAAATGTACGACAGACTAACTGATATTGTTAATAAAAGAAAACCAGGTGACGGTCTGTTTTTCCCCGCTTATAGAGAATAATTGATATTGCTGCCGTTATTGTCGGGGACAGCTGCTCCTGGATTTTGAATGAGTGGCCCCTAGCGCATAGCATGGGAATTTTTAAGCGCTATAACAGAAAGAGGGAACTGTTTGGAGTGCCAGATTTATGTTTAGAATAATGGGGGTGAATATATGAATCTTGATATGTATATTCACAAAATAGAGGTTATTGCCAATAAAATTGCTAATGATTATAAATACAACGAAATAAGAACGTTTACAGAACCGTATTGCCTTGATGAAAAAATGCTAGATGAATTTTTTGAAATGGTAAAGATTAAAAAACTGATGATTACATCTAATGAGCGGTGGCAATCAGAAATGGTTCCTAATAAAAAAATTGATGCACTAGACGTTGATTCTGAAACAAAAATACTTTTAACGTCTATTTATCATGACGTTTGGAAAAGGTCTTGTGAAATTATGTTTCTCCGATCAATGGAAAAATATAGAGATAATAACCCTATTTTTAAAAAAAACAATCTTTATGAGCATGTACGCCATTGCAATGAATTGATTGATTTTACTGTCTTAAATTGGGATAAATTAATTAGTACCTGCGAATATGGGGGTAGTTATTTTATACCAAATGGTTTTCTTAAAGAAGAAATTATAGAATTTACTAAAAATCAGTTCCCCTTTAAAAAGAAATATATTAGACTTGACGCGTATTATTGTTCAGAAAAAAGGCCCCCCTTGCTTATAGGGGAAGAGGCTTTAAGGCCTGTTAACCCGGATTGGATAAATAAACTGCGTTTATTCAAGGGGGAATCAACTGGAGGGCATTATATATTACAGGAACCTGAAATTAGTCCAGGTACTAAACCCTCAAATATAGAGGGGTTGAAATTGTGGGAGTATAAAGTGCAAGGAATAAGAAGTTTAGAAGTACATGCCCAACGTAATAATAATGGTAATATAAGTATGATGCTTGAGGAAATTAAAGATAAGCCAAAATATAAAAAATACTTTGTTGCAAAATGTATCCATTTAGACAGTGATAACCCGGTGGGAACAAGTTTTGAAACTGCTGTTCTAAACCATATTGATTTAGCTATAAACGTATATTTCAAGGATGTTTTTTTAAAACGAAAAAACCAGAGTTTGGTTAGTGGCCGTGTTGTAGATGCTTCACTTAGAACCCATTTGCTCAGGTTTGATGGAGTACCTTTTAGAACACTAATAAATCTATCTGCATTATTTTTTGATTCAGAGGTTTTGACAAGAGAATGGATATTTGATCAGTTTGGAGGGTAGGTAGGGGTAAATAGTTACAGCATCTGCTTTTTGTATGGGAGTGTATATAATCTTGGAGTGAGACTATGGATCGGTATCAGCAGCTCTATTATGAAAAATGTTTCAGAGTTGCCTTCCTGGAAAATCGGGGAGATGCTTTTCAACGACTTTTTGAAGCAATAATGGGAAAGGTTTATCCGGGCGATTTTATTGCTTGTCGACCTTGGGGGAACATCGGTGATAGAAAGAATGATGGGTACCTGTCATCAAAGAGAATTCTTTTTCAGGTTTTTGCCCCCAATGAAATTTCTGCCAGTAAAGCGATTTCAAAGATCAATGAGGATTTTGAAGGGGCAAAAAAACATTGGAAGAAATATTTCAATGAATGGGCCTTTGTGCATAACACCCATGATGGCCGCTTATCCCCTCAAGTCATAGAAAGGCTGGAGGAACTGAAACAGGAGAATCCGGAATTCAAAATCAGCCACTGGGGATATGAAGAATTATTGTTTGAATTTAGGAGATTGGATCTTGCTACTTTAGAGTCTTGGTTTGGGGTGTTTGATATACGTGCCTCTTTGAATTTAGGGTACGAGGATCTACAAGCAGTATTACAACACATCCAGGAGATAGCACCACCCAATAACCTGGTCGATGTTCGTGAGGTCTCACGAGGGAAAATTGAGGCGAATTTGCTATCGCCTGCTGTTGCAGATTTTCTGAAAATCGGAATGCAAAAACACCGGTTAGTCGAAGGTTTCTTTCGGAAATGGCGAGATCCAAATTACGAAGCTCGGCTGGCTACTATCTTTAAAAAAAGATATATAGAGTATAGAGATCAGAAGCCCGTAGTGCATCCTGATAGAATTTTTGCTAAGCTTGAAGAATGGGCAGGGGGAACAGCGACCAGAACGCCCACTGAAAAAGTAGCAGTCCTTGCAATACTCGCATACTTTTTCGACAAATGTGTTATTTTTGAGGACGCGCGGAGGTAAGATAATGATTTTACCAACAAAACATATGCCGCATGATAAGGCTCTTTTGACTGTAGGTTCTTATATATTGAGGCGATTAGATAGACAAAAGACAGTATCTGCTTTATGGGAAGAGGTTTTGGCCGATTATAAAGACGAGAAAAACAGGAATCCGGGTATCAGTTTTGATTGGTTCATCTTAACATTGGATCTTCTTTATGCTATTGAGGCCATTGAAATTTATAATGGTCTGTTGCGCCGGAGGGCTTCATTATGATTCATCGCATTTATAGTTCATTACCCACTTTCAAGAACCTTGAATTTCATCCTGGACTGAATGTGCTTATAGCCGAGAAGAGCGAAGGCGCAACTAATCGTCAGACTCGTAACCGAGCGGGGAAAACAAGTCTTATTGAAATTGTGCATTTTCTGACCGGTGCAAATATCGATAAGAAATCTCTTTTTAGGGCTGAAGAATTAAACGAAGTTATTTTTGGCATGGATTTTGACTTGGCAGGTGAATTAGTGAATATTGAACGCCAGAATAAGAGCCGTGCAGGTTTTGTATTTAACGGGAGAGCATTGCCTGCAAGTAAATGGAGAGAGAAGTTAGGAAAGAATATGTTTGGATTAAGGAACAACAGGGATGCAGCTCGTACTCCGACCTTCCGCTCCATGTTTGCTTATTTTGTACGTCGAGCTAAAAGCGGGGCTTTCCTTTCACCAGAGAAACAAGCCGCTATGCAAGGCACAGGCGACTATCAAATGGCACTGATGTATTTGCTTGGTTTGGATTGGAAAATTGCCTGCGATTGGCAAGGTGTACGAGATCGAGAAAAAACTCTAGACGAACTAAAAAATGCAGTTAAATCGGGAGCGTTTGGTAGTATTATCGGGAGTGCTGCTGAGTTACGTACGCAACTAACAGTTGCCGAGGATCGCTTGAGGCGATATCAGAGAGAAGTTGAAAAGTTTCGAGTTCATCCACAATACCGGGATATGGAAACAGAAGCTGATGATCTAACCCGTAGATTAAATGATCTGGCAAACGAAAACACAATTGACCTTGCCGTCATTAGAGACTTAGAATCGGCTATGTTATCAGAGGCTCCACCGGAACTAGTAGATCTTGAATCAGTATATAACGAAGCAGGAATTGTGCTTCCCGACTTGGTAAATAAACGCTATGAGGATGTTCGCAAGTTTCACAATTCTATTGTACGCAACCGTAAAGACTATCTTGAAAGCGAACTGGACGCTGCTATGTTACGCATTCAAGCCCGCAATCAGGAAAAGGTAGAGCTTGATGAAAGGCGTTCTAAGATTATGGGAACATTGAAGAGTTATGGTGCTCTTGAACAGTTCACGCGATTACAAGCCGAAGTTGGACGTCTCGAATCTGAAGTGGAAATGTTAAGACAACGTTTTGAGTCTGCAGAGAAGCTGAGGGGAACGAAAAGCGAACTGGAAATAGAGCGGAATCGATTGCTACAGAGGCTTCGGCGAGATTTTATGGAACAGAAGGACAGGTTGTCTGAAGCCATTCTTGCTTATGAGCAAATATCTGAAAAGCTTTATGAAGACGCCGGCAGTATGCTAGTTGATGAAACAAAAAACGGTCCTATATTCCGTTTTGAAATTCAAGGTGCCAGAAGTGAAGGAATTAAAAATATGCAGATATTTTGTTTTGATATGATGCTTATGCGTTTATGTGCAATACGTGAAATCGGCCCTGGTTTTTTAATCCATGATAGCCATCTTTTTGATGGTGTGGATGGTCGGCAGGTCTTAAGTGCTTTGCGTGTCGGAGCGGAAAATGCTGATGATTTAGGATTTCAATATATCGTGACCATGAATGAGGATGATGCCTTTAAAGAAACAGAAAAAGGTTTTAATCTGAACGACTATATTCTCGATGTTAAATTAACTGATGCGACGGAGGATGGAGGGTTATTTGGAATTAGATTCGACTAATCTCCAACTGAGAAGGGAAAGGTTGGAATTGGGCATAACATTTTTATTAATTTTAATAACATAAGTGATCGGAAAATTGTGATGCATAAAGATTTTATACAAATATTGACAGGGAGAAGTATAATTGTCCTGTATGAATACCTTAAATTGCTGGCAAAAGCCGCCAAAGGATTCAATGGAAGGCGGCGAAATTTTTGAAAAGTGGTTGCGCAACACAAGAAATCCTGGAGATAATAGTATGCTCATAATATGCGGAGCCGGCATTTCCATGTCGGGAGCTGCTCCAAGTTTTCCCGGAAGATGGTTAAAGAATGGTTTAATGCAGCTATAAACCCGGACGGTAACCTTTTAGTTAATCACATACTTTGCCAGAGTGAATTAAATGAATTAGCTATGGCTCCGGGAAGAGAACGGTTGGAGGCATTGATAGAGGCTTTAAAAATGGTTATTGGAAGGATGCAGAAAACGATGATGTAAAGAAATTAACAAGAATTGGGGCGCAAGATTAAGCACTAACAAGTAAAAATTGGGTTATTATATTAATTCATCCAGCATTAAATATGACGCTGCCCAACTAACCCCTACCCTACCCAAATACCACCCTGAAAACCCCAAAATAAAGTTTGCTCAAATTCAAACAAAAAAAAGGAATTGAGTAAATGAATATTTTATTTTTATCAATAGTAAGGCTAAACAACATAGAAGATAAGGGTATATATACCGATTTGCTGCGGCAGTTCAAAGATAATGGTCACTTTAAAAGATATAGCGGAAAATAACCCCAAAGAACCTATTGTTTAGGTTCTGAATACTGGTATAATTAAGATGAAGGGGTGGTTATAGTGGGAGTAAGGTGTTTAAAAGAATTGTATGTCGAGCTTTCTAATTACTGTTTGCTTAAATGTTTGCACTGTTCATCCCTGGCTTCTCCCCAAGGGAATACATTTATTGACATATCTTTCATGAAAAAGTTACTTATTGAAGGGAAAAAGCTGGGGGCAGAAAATCTGTTTTTATCAGGTGGCGAACCGCTGCTTTATCCAGAAATATGGGACCTGCTTGAATTTGCTGTAAAGCAGGACTACAAAATAAGAATTTACAGTTCCGGGGTAATAGATGGCGGTTTTGGAAAATTGCAGGCAGTAGATTATCATCATCTTAAAAAACTTAGACACTATACTGAAAAAGTAATATTTAGCTTACATGGAGCGGATGCTCATGTACATGATTATATAACTGGAAAACTAGGAAGCTTTACATTATTGCAAGAATCTCTTCAGCGTGCCGTTAGCCTTGGATTACTTTGTGAGGTGCATGTTGTGCCTATGAGCATTAATTACCGGCAAATTCCTCTTATTGTTAGGTTAGCGGAAAAAATAGGAGTAGGGCAGGTATCGCTGTTAAGGCTTGTTCCCCAAGGACGCTGCGTTGCTTACAAGGAAAAACTGTTAATAGAAAATAATCGTAAGCAGGTTGATGAGTTTATTAAAATTATTGAAAACTTGAATTCCCCGATTTTGAAAGTACGAAAGGGTGCTCCCTACAGATGCTTGTTTTTTGAACAAGCTGGTGTATGTAGTGCTGGTCAGGATAAATTATTAATCGGGCCTGATGGAAGTGTCCACCCTTGTGAAGCTTTTAAATCTGATCTAGCAACTTCCAACATTAAAGCAAACTCCCTTCAAAAGATCTGGGAAACGGATAAACGAATTAATGAAATAAGGGGTCTTCACTCTGAAGAAATTGAAGTCTGTAACCGTTGCACAAATCTTGCCAAGTGTGGAGGGGGATGTCCGGGGCAAAGATGGGTTGCCCATGGAAGAATTGATCAGGGGCCAGATCCTTTAGCTTGTGTTGTTTAAAGGATGAAATCTAATAACATGCATGCAACTTACTTTTAAGGAGTTCTCATGGAAGAGGGAAAAAAGGATTTTAAAAAAGCCTACAGATACTATTTTTATATGCTGTGGCTTGTAACTGTGTTTGTAGGAGCAGTTTTATTATTTTTTTATTCCGCTAATATGCTGGCTGGTTTATTTTTGCTTATTGCAGGGCTAGCGATTACTTTAATCTATTATGCACGAAGCGATGAGGATGAGGACCTGGATACCAGAACAAATTATGAGTTAATTCGGTTTTATACAAAAGCAGCTTATTTTTTATTCGTGGTTCTTGGGGTAAGTTTGTTGATTATTGTTATTGCTGAAAATATCGTAAGGCCACTTCTAAATTGAGGAGGCAGGGAATGATATTATCCGGGGAAGAATTGTTAGAAAGAATCAAAGAGGATGATATTTTTAGAAGAAACAAAAATATTTGGGAGAATTTTTACGGTTGGCATTTTGATTTAAGACTTGGAGATGAAGTTTTTATTACCCGCAGAGACGAACCCATAAAGTTGCAAGATGGAAAGGAATTTGTTTCTATAAGTCCTGGTGAATTTGCGTTACTTATTACAGAAGAGGAAATAAAAATGCCCGCCGATTTGATGGCCTTTATTAATGTGCGTTTTTCTTATAAACAAAAGGGCTTGATTAATATTTCAGGCTTTCACGTTGATCCTTGTTATGAAGGGAAACTAATTTTTTCTGTTTTTAACGCTGGCCCCAATGATATTATCTTACGAAAAAGTGAACCTGTTTTTATGATCTTTTTTAGCAAACTTACCGATGACATAAGTAAATTTCAGGATGCATTAAGTGATGAGAGTAAGGAAGATTATTTCCTCGGCTTAGTGGGTAATACTGCCTATTTAAATATAAAGAACAAAAATTTAAAGAAAAAAGGGTTCACTAAAATTCCTAGTGATATGATGCTCTCAATCAAGGGTATAAGTGTTTCCTTGGCTGAAAATAACTCCCGTATTGAAAGACTGGAGAATAGTATAAAGATCTATGGTTCTATTGCGGTTGGTGTAATTGTTGCCCTGATTGGGCTTATCCTTTCTTTTTAAATTAAACTAGATAGTTGGAAATTAGAGAGATGGAACAGCAGCTTATAACAACATATCTTTACAAAACATATAAC
>JAAZKM010000249.1 GCA_012799835.1 Candidatus Methanofastidiosia archaeon | reverse complement strand
CATGTTGCTATGACTGCAGGAAGAAAGTAGGGCTGCCAGCAACAATTCTATACCCAAAAGTTGACATAGAAAACTTTGCAGTGGCAGGCGGGACAACAGTAATCAAGGACGGAAAGCTACTGACAAATCTCACTCTTTCTCCAGGCACACAACAGACATTCATCCAGATTGAAAACAGAGGAATGTTCACACAAAACGACACAAGAGCTAAATTTGAGGGGCTGCCAGAAGGAGTGATGGTATCAATAACACCTGAAACTCAAAAGCTTAAGGCAAAGAAAATTGGAACATATTCTGCAATTTTCACAGTCGGATCAAATGTTCCATCTGGTAAATATCAGGTTACTTTAGTCGCATACTCTGAAAAAGGTGTCTTTGACAAAATAACATTTGATTTCATAGTCCCATAAAATTTTATTATTTTTTCTATTCTTTATTTAATTTATAGCTATAGCTTTATTCAAAACAATAGATTAGTTTGCTTTTTTCTTTTTTGCCATAACTATTGCAGTTTGCTACAGTAGTAGAAACTTTCGCTTCTTTTACATCTCGTCAAATCATTTAACTGTAGTTTCTTTTTCAAATTAGCGCTTGATTGGGGAAATATATCCTACAGTCACAAAATTTATTCAAATGCTAACGGCTGTTGTCTTGCACCATAGACATATTATCCATAATAAGCCTAAACTTTGCGATTGGCTATTCAACAAAACATACCAAAAGATATAAAAATGATTAATTCATCCATTCAACCGTTTAGGGTAATCTAAAATTATTAATTGATATTTAGCCTGTATTGTGGTATTATGACAAAATCCCGACCAAAAAAAAAAGAAAAAAGAATCCAATGATTTTCCTAAAATAGGGGTATATGTTTGCCATTGTGGCACAAATATTGCTGGAAGCGTCAATATAGAAGAAGTTGTTAACTATTCTAAGACACTAAGTAATGTATCAATTGTAAGAGATCATATGTATCTATGTTCAGAACAGGGTCAAAATCTTATAAAGGACGATATCCAAAAAGAAGGAATCACTAGAGTTGTTGCTGCATGTTGTTCACCTAGGACTCATGAAGAGATATTCAGAAAAACTTTAAACTCTACTGATTTAAACAAGTATTTATATGAACAGGTGAACATAAGGGATCAGTGCTCATGGCCCCACATCAAAGATAAAGAAAATGCAACAAAAAAGGCTATGACTTTGGTAAAAAGCGGAGTTTATAGAGCTATAGAATTGGAGCCATTGGAAGATAGAAAGTTACCTGTTTTGAAATCTACTCTTGTAATAGGTGGAGGAATATCGGGAATTAATGCCGCGCTTGATTTAGCACGTGATGGATATAAAGTATATCTTGTAGAGAAAAATCCAAGTATTGGGGGAAAAATGGCCCAACTTGACAAAACTTTTCCTACAAATGATTGCTCTGCATGTATTCTCGCACCAATGATGGTGGATATTTCAAATAATCCAAATGTTGAACTTCTAACATATTCTGAAGTTGAAAATGTTTCTGGGCATATAGGAAATTACCACATTGTTGTTAGAAAAAAACAAACATCAGTAGATTGGAACAAATGCAACGGTTGTGGTGATTGTAGTATTGTGTGTCCTGTTAAGGTCGATAATGAATTTAACTGTAATATGGATAAAAGAAAGGCAATCTATATACAATTTCAACAAGCAATACCTATGAAAGCTGTAATAGACAAAACAAAATGCATTAAATGTAAGTTATGTGAGAAGAGATGTCAAGTTGGGGCAATTGATATCACAAAAAATGATGATGAATATGTAGAATTTGATGTAGGAAGCATAATTGTTGCAACTGGCTACGATCTTTTTGATCCCAATAAGAAAGCTGAATATGATTATGATCATCCAAATGTAATAACATCTCTCGAACTTGAGAGAATGATGTGTGCCTCTGGACCAACTAAAGGGGAAATTTTAAGGCCATCTGACAATAGGGTCCCGCATACGGTGTCATTTATCCAATGTGTGGGATCACGAGATGAGAAAACAAATGATTATTGTTCTAGAATTTGTTGTACATATTCCATAAAGCATGCAAGACTTCTAAAAGAAAAATACCCAGATATGGATATTTATATTCATTACATTGATCTTAGATGTTTTGGTAAAGGTTACGAAGAGTATTATAGAATGGCCAGAGAAAAAGGAGTGAAGTTCATAAGGGGTAGAATAAGCCAGGTGGACTCAATAGGCGATAGATTAGAAGTGTCAGGTGATGATGACACACTGGGAGAGCAGATTAGTGTTATAGCTGATCTTGTTGTTCTAGCAGTTGCTATGGAATCCCCCAAAGGTTCCAAAAACCTTGCAAATTTATTGAACATAAGTACTGATAAAACCGGATTCTTTAAAGAAATCCATCCAAAACTTAAGCCAGTTAGTACAGATAGTGATGGAATATTTATCGCTGGGGCATGCCAAGGGCCAAAAGAAATACCTGATGCAGTAAGTCAGGGCAAAGCTGCAGCTTCTGCAGCTTCGTCACTTATGTCAAAAGGTGAAATAGGGGTAGAGCCCTTATTTGCCCAAGTAATTGATGAGTTTTGTGCAAAATGTAGGACATGTGAATCGCTTTGCACATACAAAGCGATTAAGTACATTGAAGATGAGAACAAAATAGAAGTGGATATAGCTCTATGCAAAGGTTGTGGTGTTTGTAGTGCAGCATGTCCCTCTAGTGCTATTAAAGCAAATCATTTCACAAATAGTCAAGTTAGAATGCAGATCTTGGCCCTTACAGGAGGCTTAAAATGAAAATTGTTCTTAACGAAACAAATGAGGAACTTGTAAATAAGGTTATTCAGTATGGTGGAGAAAATATTTACAAATGTTTTCAGTGTGGAATGTGTGCCTCAGGTTGCCCTGTTGCAGGAGATACTGATCATAAAATAAAAAGAACAATGCACCAAGTTCTTTTGGGACTTGACGAGCAAATATTAGATAAAAAAGCAATATGGTTGTGTACAACTTGTTTCATGTGCTTAGAAAGATGTCCTCAAAATGCAGGCCCTACAGAGGTCATATTTGCATTAAGGAGAATTTCAGCAGAGAAGGGAATTATTCCAGATGCCCAAATAGAGGTAGCAAACAATATCTATCATCTTGGCCATGCTGTGACGGTTGAAAAGGGAATAAAGCTAAGGGATAAAGTAGGTGCACCTACACTTAATACTGCGGGGTCTGATAAGAAATATATTGATGAGATCCAAAAAATTATTAATACAACTAAATCTTTCAAACTACTCAAAATAAAAAAAGATTGGAAACCTAAAGGAGATGAAGTTATTGCCTGCGACTGATTATGCTTTATACACTGGATGCATCATCCCATTAAGATACCCAGATATTGAAAATTCAATTAGGGAAACAATGCCACTTTTGGGAGCAAATGTTTTTGATATAGTAGGCGCAGGCTGTTGTCCTCCTGGAGGTGCTTTTTGGTCAGTTGATGAAATATCTGGACTTGTACAAAGTGCAAGAAATTTATCTATAGCGGAATTAATGAATAAAGATTTAATGGCAGTTTGTAATGGATGCTTCTGTTATCTAAAAAATAGCAATTTACTTTTGAAAGATAATCAGGAAAAGAGAGAAAAAGTAAATACAATTCTAAATCAAATAGGTAGAAAGTATCACGGCACTATTTCAGTATATCATTTAGTAGAAATACTTCATGACAAAATAGGCGTTGAAAAAATTAAAGAATCAACTAAAATTAAATTAGATGGGGCTAAAGCTGCAGTCCACTACGGATGCCATCTTTTAAGGCCATCTGATCATTTGATGGCTGAAAATCCCGAAAAACCTCACAAACTTGATGCATTAGTTGAAGCATTGGGTATGGAAAGTGTATATTATCCCAAAAAATTATCTTGTTGTGGCGCAGGTGGAGGTATGAGGGGGAATAATCCCAACGCGACGCTTAAAATTTTAGAAAAGAAGCTTATGAATATTAAATATTCTGAACCGGATTGTATAGTCACATGTTGCCCTTTTTGTTTCCTTCAATTTGATTTAGGCCAAAAAGGGTTGAGAGACAAAGGTGAAGATTTCTGTATACCTGTTTTTTATTATAATCAACTTTTGGGGCTCTCTATGGGTCTTCCTAAAAAAAGAATTGCTTCAATTTCTGAGACTCCACGAGATGGATTCATAAAAAAATTTTATGGTGTTGACTGATGAAAAATTTTGAACCCAATATCATTGGTTTTGTATGTAACTGGTGTACATATGCTGGTGCAGATCTTGCAGGCTCATCAAGATACAGTTACCCACCGAACGTTAAATTGATACGTCTAATGTGCTCAGGTAGAGTTGATCCAGCATTTATTCTTGAAACTTTTGCTAGAGGTGCCGACGGGGTGTTTGTAGGAGGATGTCATATCCCTAGTGACTGTCATTATCAGCAGGGTAACTTTAAGGCTCTAAAAAGAGTTACAATGTTAAAAAAATTAATATCTGAGATGGGGTTAGAACCTGATAGATTGGAGATATTCTGGATTTCAGCATCAGAAGGAAAGAAATTTTCTGAAGTTATGACATCGTTTACGGAAAGAATAAAAAAGTTAGGGCCAAATCCGATTAAAGTATAAGATGAAAAAAACAATAGTCCTTGGTATTGGAAATCCATATCTTAAAGATGATAGGATAGGGCTTAAGATAGTTGAAGAGTTAGAAGTTTTTTTCAGAAATAAGAAAGATGTAACTTTTGATTTTTATTATTCATCGGGGATTGAACTATTGGATTCAATCTTAGATTATGAAGTTGCAATATTTATTGATTCTATAGTGTCTGAAGAAGTTGGAAAAATTAGTTATTTAACTTTAGAAGACATATTATTATTCCCAGAAAATCCATCTGTACATTCAGCTAACTTTACAACTATGATAAAATTAGGTATGAAAATATCCCCAAACAGGATGCCTAATCAAATTCTATTTTGTGCAATAGGAATATACGATCCTTTTACTTTTTCAGATGAATTTTCATCAATTCTTCAGGAGACATACGCAGACATACTAGAAGAACTAAAAGAAAAGATAAATAGCTTGACTACATAGCTTTTCTAACAGCGTCATGCATTATCATATCTGCTTGAATATTCCCAATAAAAGTTAGTTTTCCATTGATGGCAATTGCAGGAACAGTCGTTATTCCAAGTGATTTGGCCTTAAGCTCTCCTTCGGGAGTTGTAACATTAACTAGTGTAACATCTACATTATTATATTGAGATGCCACTCTATAGGCCATTTCAGCTGCTGGAATACATTGAGAACATCCAGAAAGAACTATCACTTCAATTATAACTCTTTTCTCATTCGATTTATTGTTTTTCTTATTTCTTATTTTCTCTGCTACCTTCATGAAAGCACTGATATAATGTATCTATACATCTATATATAAATTTAGATATTTCATGCAAAACATTTTTATAAATAAAGATTAATTAAAAAATGAGTGATTATATGAAAATATTGGGTATTTGTGGCTCTCCAAGAGAGGGCAATACATTATTCCTATTGGAAAAAGCCCTTGGGGCATGTAAAGAATTTGGAGCTGAAACAGAACTTGTACATGCGGGATTACTTAAAATTGCGCCTTGTAAAGCATGTGGGGGATGTAAAGATACCGGGATATGTGTTCAAAAAGACGACATGACCCCTATTTATGATAAAATGAAGGTTGCGGATGGAATATTACTTGCGTCACCAGTCTATATGGGCGGAGTATCTGCACAATTAAAGGCCTTAATGGATAGAACTAGAGCGCTTAGAATAAAGTTTGAACTTCGAAATAAGGTAGGTGCAGGAATAGCTGTAGGTGGATTTAGAAATGGAGGTCAAGAAACTGCACTGCAACAGATCTTCAATTACTTCTTGATACAAAATGCAATAGTTGTTGCTGATGAAGCGACTTCCCATTATGGAGGGGTAGGGCATGGTTATAATGCAGGGGATTGTGAGAAGGATGAATATGGTATTAAGACCACACAAAACACTGCCAGGAATATGATTAAGGTAATAAAATTGATAAAAGGAGAAACTGAAGAAGAGATTAAAAATTGGTAAGGTTTTTTGATGGTAAATCAGGAGGATATTAAGAATATCCTAAAAAGTTATGATTTTGAAAACATAACTATAGGTGTGTTGGGTGGGCATTCCGCTCTAGATGTATCAAGTGGTGTAAAAAAATATGGATTTAACACTGTTGCAGTTTGTCAAAAAGGTAGAGAAAAAACCTATTCAAAGTATTATAAGACAAGAGATGGTCGAGGATGTATTGATGAAGTCATAGTTCTAGATTCATTTGGGGAATTGGTGAATAAGGATATCCAAAAACAACTCCAAGAAATGAATACTATTTTTGTACATAACAGATACTTCTGGGTTTACTTTGATTTTGCTAAAATAGAGAATGATTTCTTTGTACCCATATACGGAACAAGAAATCTTGTGAAGTTTGAAGAGAGGGATATCCCAAAAAATCAGTATTATATGTTAGAAAAAGCTGGAATAAGATTTCCAAGGATATTTTCAACTCCTGATAAAATTGATAGACTTGTAATAGTAAAAGTTTCTGAAGCTATAAGAGGTTATGAAAGGGCTTTTTTCTTTGCATCTTCTCCGGAAGAGTATGAACAAAAAAGCAATGAATTAATTGAAAAGGGCATTATAACAAAAGAAGCATTGAAAAAAGCAGTGATTGAAGAATATATTTTGGGAGCTCAAACTAATTTCAATTTTTTTTATTCAAATGTCAGAGAAGAGTTAGAGCTAATGGGAACTGATACTAGAAGACAAACAAATTTGGATGGAATATTAAGACTGCCTGCAAATGAACAACTTGAAGTTTTAAAGTATGTTAAACCTAAAATGATAGAAACTGGGCATATTACTTGCACTACTAAAGAAAGTATTTTAGAAAAGGCATTTGAAATAGGAGAGAAGTTTGTTGAAATAACAAAAAAGGAATATCCTCCTGGAATAATTGGGCCATTTGCATTACAAGGAGCGGTGGCATCCTACGAAGGTAAAGAAGAAATTGTTATATTTGATGTTTCACTGAGAATTCCAGGAAGCCCTGGTACAAAGTTCACTCCTCACACAGGATACCTCTATGGAAAAGAAATAAGTTATGGAGAACGTATAGGGATGGAAATTAGGGAATCTTTGGACAAAGGAGTTATTTATAATATCCTGTCTTAGGTCTTTTTTTTAAGACATATTTTTCTATTATTTGCTCTATTGATTCTATAGAAAAAGGTTTTATAAGAACAAATTTAGCGCCAGCATCAAACATATCTTTTTGAAGCTCCGCATATGCGGTCCCTCCAATTATAACTGCATTTGGATTGAATTTAAGTATCTCCTTTGTTGCTTTGATTCCGTCCATTACTGGCATCTTAATATCCATTATAACGACATCAGGTAAGACTTTTTTGTATGTTTCTAGTCCCTCCAATCCATTAACTGAAAGAAAAACTTCGTGTTTACTAAGGCCTTGTTTTAAGATATCTAAAAAATCTTTATTATCATCGACAAGTAAAATTTTTACCATAATCTCACAATTATAATACATTTAATATTGTTAGACTAGTTGATTTGTTAACACCTTTAAGCTTTCTGATGTTTTCAATGATAATATTAAATTCTTTTGGTGAATTACACAAAACATAAGCCACAACATCCCATTCTCCAGTAGTTTCATAGACCCTTTTTACTCCTTCAATCTTCATGATCTGTTTCACAATCTCATCAGTGGATTCATGTGTATGTGTGTTTAAGAGAACTAGTGAAATAAATCCAAAGTTAGTGGACATTTCAATAGTGAAATTTTTAATTATTCCAGTCTCTACTAGATTATCGATTCTTCTACGAATAGACCCTTCTGAAACAGAAAGTCTTTTTGCTATCTCAGTATTTTTTGTCCTAGAATCCTTTTCTAAAATTGATAATATCTGAATATCTAATTCATCCATAATTATTATTCTGTGCTAAGCTTTAAAAGCATTCCGATTTTCGTAGGATTATTACTGATTATAACCGTAAGCTTTAAAAGCAATTTACGATTAATGCCATCGAGGTGATTTGGATGTCAGAATGTCCAGAATGTAGTTGTATTATTGAGATAGAAAATCCCGAAGTGGGAGATATTGTAGAGTGTTCTGAATGCGGGATAGAGCTTGAGGTTATAAGCCTTGATCCACTCGTATTAGAAATTGCTCCTGAGGAAGAAGAGGACTGGGGAGAATAGAATGGTTAAAATATTGGACACAACTTTAAGAGAAGGCGAGCAAACAGCAGGCGTATCTTTTACTATTAATGAAAAGATGACTCTTGCTAAGATGTTAGATGATTTTGGAGTCGATATGATAGAAGTCGGCCACCCTAGCGTATCTCCTAAAATTGAAGAATTCATTAGAAAGGTTGTAAAGGAAAATCTTAAGGCTGAGATAGTGGGGCATGTACGAGCTGTGAAAAGTGATGTTGAAAAAGCCGTTGACTGTGAAGTTGATAGAGTTGCAATATTTTTAGCAACTTCAAATGTTCATCTACAAGATAAATTAAAAATGTCTAAAGAAGTGGCAATAGAAAAAGTAGTAGATTGTGTCCAATATGCAAAAGATCATGGGCTTAATGTAAGATATACGCCTGAAGATGCAACGAGAACTGATTTCAATTATCTTGTTGAAATCTGTAATGCTGCTATTGACGCTGGAGCCGATAGAATAAGCGCTGCAGACACTGTTGGGGTTATGCAACCCCATATTTTTTATGATCTTGTAAAGAAAATAAAAGATAATGTAAAGCCTGTCGGGATAGATGTACATTGTCATAATGACTTTGGCCTTGCAGTTGCAAATGCCATGGCGGGAGTAAGGGCAGGAGCAGATTGTGTGCATACTACCGTAAACGGTATAGGTGAAAGAACAGGTATAGTCGATTTGTCAAACTTTGTTGTGGCTACAAGGATTTTAAATAAGCAGGATCTAAATTATGATCTTAAGATATTAAAGCAAATATCAGCCTATGTAGAAAAAATAACAGGTATTTACATATACCCATTGATGCCAATAATGGGGGACAATGCTTTTACTCATAAAAGTGGAGTTCATACTGATGGTGTATTGAAAAATCCTTCTACTTATGAGCCATTTCCACCAGAAATAGTTGGAAGGGAAAGAAAAATAGTAGTAGATAAGTTTGCAGGTAGAAGGGCTGTTATGTCAAAGTTAGAATCATATGGAATTAAGGCCAGTGACGAAGACTTGTTAAAAATTATTCAAGAGATTAAAAAAGTAGGGGATGAAAGAAAGATTGTACACGAAACGGATATTTTGGATATTGCAGAAAGAGTTCTTGGTGTTAAAGCCGTTACAATTCCAACTGGTGTTGATGCCGTTTTATTCTTAAGACTTGAAGCACATATCTACACAACATCAATATCTAGAAAAATAAAGAACATGAAAGGTGTAGAGAAGTTATATGAAATGTCTGGGGACGAAGATATTGCAATCTACGCATCTTTAAAGAATGTTGCTGAATTAAATAACTTAATAGAGGATATAAGAAGTATCCCCGGAGTTCTCGCAACAAGCACTAGAGTTGTACTAAAGAAATATGGTGAAGTTAATGGGAACGGTTGCTGAAGAAATTTTTTCAATGAAACTTTCAAGGGATGTTTCAGCTGGTGAAATAGTATTAGTTGATATAGATGTAACTATGAGTCACGACAATACAACTCCACTTGCCATTAAAGCATTAAGAAATACTGGTAAGCCTTTGTACGATAAGAACAGAATAGTTATTATTTTTGATCACGTACAGCCACCAGCTTCTGTTGAAAGTGCTACACTACAAAAAGAAGTTTTAGAGTTTATAAAAAAGGAGGGAATCAAGAATTTTTTCAGAGAAGGGATTTGTCATCAAGTTCTTGTTGAGAGGGGATTTGTCTTGCCCGGTAGGGTAATTATTGGAGGAGACTCCCATACATGCACTTATGGTGCTTTAGGAGCATTTGGAACTGGAGTGGGTTCAACAGATATCGGTGTGTCATATGCAACTGGAAAGAATTGGTTTAGAGTCCCTGAAACTTTTTACTTTGATGTTAATGGATCATTTGCTAAGGGTGTTTATCCAAAAGATTTGATTCTAAAAATTATAGGAAAAGTGGGCGCTAGGGGGGCCACCTATAAAGCGTGTGAATTTGGTGGAAAAACTATAGAAAGTATGGCGATGGGAGATAGATTAACTCTTACAAATATGGCAATTGAAATGGGAGGAAAAACGGGATTAATCAAGACTGATAAAGTCACAGAGAATTATTTAAAATCAAGAGGTTATCCATATAAAGAAATTGTGCCAAAAGATCCGAATTATGAAAAAATATTCGAATTTGATGTTGATGATCTCACGCCCCAAGTTGCCGTTTCACCTAAAGTGGATAATGTTTACCCAGTTGAAAAATATGCAGGAACAGATGTTGATGAAGTCTTCATAGGTACTTGTACAAATGGTAGGATAGAAGATTTAGAAATTGTAGCAAGAATGTTTAAAGGAAAGAAACTAAATCCACTTCTTAAAACAATTATTGTTCCAGCATCAAATGAAATTTATTTCGAGGCAATGAACAGAGGATATATAAAAATATTTATGGATGCGGGTGCTATGGTATGTAATCCTGGATGCGGTCCATGTATAGGAAGGCACCAAGGAGTATTGGCACCAGGAGATAGAGCACTTACAACTATGAACAGGAATTTCATAGGTAGGATGGGCTCTGATAAAGGAGAGATAATTATAGCTTCACCGGCAACAGCTGCAGCAACTGCACTTAATGGAAAAATCACGGACCCAAGAGAGGTGATCTAGTGGGAAAAGTATTCAGGTTTAGTGACGACGTAAATACTGACGAAATAATACCAGGTAGATATAATGTAACTACAGATCCAAAAGCGCTTGCTGAACATTGTTTTTTTGAAGTAAGGACAGATTTCTCAAAGACTGTAAAGGGCGGAGACTTCATAGTTGCGGGAGAAAACTTTGGATGTGGCTCATCGAGAGAACATGCACCAATCGCAATAAAAGCTTCGGGTATTAAAGCCGTTATTGCAAAAAGTTTTGCAAGGATTTTCTACAGGAACTGTATTAACATAGGGCTTCCAATTATGATTTCAGATGAGTTGTACGATCTCGTTAAAGACGGGGAGGATATTGAAGTTAACTTAAAAGAAGGGACAATCAAAATTTTAAAAACAGGAAAAGTAGTAAAGTCAAAAGGCTTCCCAGATTTCATACTTAAGATAATTGATGCTGGTGGAATTGTCAATTTCCTAAAAAATCATGATATAGGGGAGCTTGAAGATGGCATATAAAATTTGTGTTATTAGAGGGGATGGTATTGGAAACGACGTTATTGATGCTAGCTTAAAGTTACTTTCCCATATCGATGTAGATTTTGACTATACCTACGCAGAAGCAGGATATGAATGTTATCTAAAAAATGGAACTTCCATACCACAGAAAACAATTGAAGCATGCAGAAATGCTGATGCAACATTTTTTGGCGCTGTATCTTCGCCTCCCGATATAGTAGATTATAAAAGTGCAATTGTAACGTTAAGGAAGGAACTCGATTTATTCGTAAATATAAGACCAATACGAAGTCTTCCAATTGAAATTTCTAGACCAAATATAGATATTGTGATAATGAGAGAGAATACGGAAGGAATGTATAAAGGAATTGAGCGAGAAGAAAATGGAGTCGCAATAGCAGAGAGGCATATTTCTGAAAAGGCATCAAGAAGACTTGCCGAATTTACATACAAATATGCAAGAGATAATAAAAGAAAAAGAGTCACCATAGTTCATAAAGCAAACGTCTTAAGAAAAACATGTGGCCTTTTTAGAAGGACTGTACTTGATGTTTCTAAAAAGTATTTAGATATAGAAACAGAAGAAGTTATAGTTGACGCAATGGCTATGAGATTAATTAAAGAGCCAGAAAGATTTGATGTGGTTATCACAACTAATTTGTTTGGAGACATATTATCAGACGAAGCATCCCAGCTTGTAGGCGGTCTTGGCATATCACCTTCAGGAAATATAGGGGAGAAAACTGGAATTTTTGAGCCTGTCCATGGTTCTGCACCTAAATATGCAGGAAAAGACATTGCTAATCCTACAGCTACTTTTCTTTCAGCCGCAATGATGTTAGACTTTTTAGGGGAAAGAAGGGAAGGGAACCGAATTAGAGATGGTGTTTTTAAAACATTTTCTGACGGTAATAAAACAAAAGATTTGGGTGGAAGTCTTGGAACTTCAGCTTTTACTGAAGCCGTTATTAATAATTTGAAGTGAGTTTATGAAAATAGGAATGCTTTATTCGAGGATAAGACTAGATGAGAAATATTTACTAGAAGAGTTTAGGAATAGAAATATTGAAGTAGAAAGAATGGATACAAGATGTGCAATTTTCAATATTACTGATTTTGAGAGAACAGATTATGATGTAGTATTAGAAAGAGAGATAAGTCACCTTAAAGCTTTATATTCCCTTAAAGTTCTAAATGAAATGGGAGTAAAAACAGTTAATACATATGAAACTGCATACACGTGTGGAGATAAAGTATTGACAACATTAGCTTTGACAAAGCATAAAGTTCCCTCACCAGTTACATATATAGCATTTACAGCCGATGAAGCTCTTGAAGCGATTGAAAAAATTGGGTATCCAGTAGTATTAAAGCCTGCAACTGGATCTTGGGGGAGGCTCCTTTCAAAAGTAAATGATAGGGAAACTGCAGAGAGTATAATTGAACATAAAATTGTGTTGGGTTCGTATCATCACTCAGTATTTTACATACAAGAATATATTAATAAACCAGAAAGGGATATCAGAGCATTTGTTGTTGGTGATGAAGTCATAGGAGCTATTTATAGAAGTTCATCCCATTGGATTACTAATACTGCTAGAGGGGGTATTGCTTCAAAATGTCCATTGACAGATGAAATAACAGAAATATGCCTTAAAGCAACAGAAGCTGTTGGCGGCGGCGTAGTTGCAATAGATCTATTGGAAGATAAAGGAAAGCTTTTAGTCAATGAAGTCAATTATACTATGGAATTTAAAAATAGCATCGAACCAACAGGTGTTAATATTCCAGGTAAAATAGTTGACTATGTTATTGAGGTAGCAAAGAGGTAGATATAATGAAAGTGTCTATTATTGGTGCATCTGGCTATACTGGTGGAGAATTACTAAGATTATTGGTAAATCATCCAGAAGTAACACTTGATAGGATTACATCTGAGTCGAATACGGGCTCTTTTGTACATATGATCCATCCAAATTTGAGAGGATTTAATATTAAATTTTCATCAATCAAGGATTCTTTTGATTCTGACATAATTTTCTTTTGTCTTCCTCATGGGGTGTCAATGGACTATTTGGGAGAATTTTACGATACTGGAGTTAAAATAATCGATTTGGGTGCAGATTTAAGACTGAAAAGTAAAGAAGTATACAAATCCTGGTATGGCCTTGACCATAAATGTCCAGAATTGTTAGAGGAAGCTGTTTATGGTATTCCTGAAATTCACAGGGAGAAAATCAAGAAGACAAGATTAGTTGCAAATCCGGGCTGTATAGCTACATCAATTATCATGGCATTGTACCCATTAAGACATCTTAATATTGACAGAGAAAGAATAGTGGTTGATAGTAAGATAGGTTCCTCTGCGTCAGGAGATTCTTTTAATGCATCAACTCACCACCCTGAGAGATCAAGAGCAATAAGATGTTACTCTCCAATTTACCACAGACACATAGCCGAAGTAGAACAGGAAACTGGATTTAAAGTAACAATGGCTCCCCATGCTATAGAAATGGTAAGAGGAATATTTACTACAACGTATCTTTTTCTAAATCAGCCTTATGATGAAAAAGAGATAAGAGGTATATATAGAGAATTTTCAGAAGAAAACAAATTCTTTAGAGTAGTAAAACAGAAGAAAGGGATATACAGACACCCAGATCCAAAAATATTAACTGGTTCAAACTTCTTTGAAGTAGGGTTTGAGCTTGATAGAGAAAACAGAAGAATGATAGTGTTCTCAGCAATAGACAATCTAATGAAGGGTGCAGCAGGTGCTGCAGTTCAGAACATGAACATTATGTATGGGCTTGAAGAAGATATGGGTCTAAAATATATTGGTTACCATCCAATTTAGGTGATATGATGATTGTTATAAAGATCGGTGGAAGTTTAGGCACAGAAGTTCAAAACTTAGCAAAGGAAATAGTTGAAATTTCTAAAAAGGAAAGAGTAGTAGTTGTTCATGGTGGATCATACGAAACTACAGAGATTTCCAAAAAACTTGGGAAGGAGACAAAATTTGTTACATCCGTTTCTGGATTTAGATCAAGATACACCGATCTTGAAACTGTTCAAATAATGGAAATGGTAATGGCCGGTAAAATTAACAAGGAACTTGTAAAACTTCTACAAAAATCTGGTGCTAATGCATTTGGCTTGTCTGGTGCTGATGGGAGAGTTTTACTTGCAAAGAGAAAAGACTCAATTAAGATAATTGAAAATGGAAAAAAGAAAATCCTTAAAGATGACTTCACTGGTAAAGTTGAGAGGGTCAATACAGAATTAATAAAAATGTTACTTGAAAATGGATATTTGCCCATTATCTGCCCTTTAGCAATAAGTGAAGAAGGGGACATTGTAAACACTGATGGAGATAGGGCAGCCGCGGCAATTGCATCTGCATTGCTAGCTGATTTAGTAATCATGACAAATGTTGATGGTTTTCTAAAAGAGGGGAAACTAGTTACAGAACTTAATTTATTGCAGATTAATGATGCCTATGAATTTGCAGATGGCGGTATGAAGAAAAAACTCTTAGCTGCCAAGGAGGCCATTGAACAAGGCAGCCCCAGAGTAATAATTGCAAGAGGTAACTTAGAAAACTCTTTAGATAATGCCTTGAATGGCAAGAGAACGGTGATCTCACGATGATTTATAAAGATTTAGAAGAAAAATATGGTAGTGGAGTATATTATAAAAGGGATTTAGAAATTGTTCGTGGTAAGGGAGTTTATCTTTACGATAGCCAAAATAATGAATATATAGATTGTGTTGGTGGACATGGGGTATGTCTTTTTGGACATTCACATCCTAAGATAATTAAGGCCATAAAAGATCAATCAGATAGATT
>JAAZKM010000248.1 GCA_012799835.1 Candidatus Methanofastidiosia archaeon | reverse complement strand
GAAGTAGTTATATGTACTGAAAATATCTGTAGACCTTCTAAAAATATTTTAGAAGGATTATATTACGATGAAACGCCTCCAGGATCTCCGCCTCAGCAAATTACCCAATGTCAACAGTGGGGATTCCAAAGAATCGTACCATGTTTTGATGATATGATGGCAAAATGCACTTATACGACCACCATAATTGCCGATGAAAGGTATACTAATTTAATCACAAATGGAGATGTGGTTGAAGAAAGACATTCAATTGGAGGTGGGCGAGACAAAATAAAATATGCCAATATGGTAACTCCGATGGCCCCTTATCTTTTCTTTTTAGGTGTTGGAACGTACTCAACTTTTAAGAGGGAATTTGAATATCCAGATGGCCATAAATTTATGTTAGAATTACTCGTACCTCCAAATTCAAAAAAAGAGGTAGCAGAAAAATCGTTGGATGTTTTATACAACTGTGTGATCTGGACATATCTATTTTCAGGCCCAAAACAATATGAAAAAATAGATATAAGAACTGAAATGATGTCATTAATAGAAGAAAGAGAAAAATCTAAAATAAATGGAGATACTCAAAAACTTGAATTGATAAGACAGAAACTGTTTAAATTGGATTCTCAAATAATTCCAGGTTACAAATATACTGGCACAGTATACCGAGAAATTGGAATGCAAAATTCAGACTATGGCGGTATGGAAAATGTTGGCAACACAACAATTAGCACGAATAGGATAATGCCATTCGAGGATATGACAGATAGTGGATTTGAGTATATGGCTTCTGTCAAAATTCACGAATACTATCACAATTTAAATGGCTCTGAAGTTACTGGAAAAGACCCGTTTCAAATTTGGTTAAATGAGGCAGTAACCGTAATCATTGAAAAAAAATATCATGAGTTTCTTTTTGGAAAAGACTATGGGCGATTAAAAACTGTGTTAACACTATTGGCCCCAAGCAACGGAACTTTCGCATTAGACCAAGGCTCCTCTGTAATGCCTATACTTCCCGAAGGTTTCAACGATCCAAATGAATTAATTACTGGTGTTACTTATGTCAAAGCACCCGAATTTGTAAAAATGATTGAAACTTTTATGGGAAAAGATGTATTTGCCGAAGGTTTAGATCTTTATCATAAAAGATTTAGCCATAGAAATGCAACAACTGAAGATTGGATTAGGACAATGGAAGAAGTCTCTGGAATTAAATTTTCAGAAATGGCCAATCAATGGTTGAAACAAACAGGATTTCCCACTTTAGAGATTAAATCAAATTACAATGAAAAAATCAAAAAATTGAATGTTGAACTAAAACAGATAGCACCTATGGAAGAAGCTTTATGGACATTTCCTTTAAAACTTGCAATTTTAAATAAAGAAGGAAATGAGATAATTGAAGAGATTATAAGAATTGATCGCTATGAAACTAACATTGTGTTTGAAAACATACCTAAATCTCATTTTTTATCTCTAAATAGGGACTACTCTTTCTATGGAAAAATAGATTTTGAAATTACATTAGAAGAGATAATTGATCAAATAAGAAAGGATAAGGATATCATTGCGAAATACATCATGTTTTACAAACTTCTAGATAAAGAAAAAATGAGACTATTAAATAATACGAAACTAAAACCACGTGAAGAAATAATTGATATCTATTTCGAACTTATTTCTGATGAAAAATTAATGGAGAATGTAGGGGGGCAATTTCTTACGATATTTGAATCAGTGGACGATAAAAAATATGCAAATCATTATACAAAAATGTATGATGTAAAAATGAGAATAATGGAATCAATCGGGAAAAAATACAAAAATGAACTTTTAGAAATATATAATAGATATAATGTTATGTGCCTAGGTAATAGCTACATTGAAACTAAAAGCTCGGAAATAAAAATGCGACAAGTAAAGAACCTTGCCTTGGCTATATTAGCCACTACAGATTCCCGAGAGATACATAAGATTATAAAGGAACAACTTGAAAAATCAGAGTCAGCAACAGATAAGTTAACAGCTTTCTCTTTATACCTAAACAGTTCTGCAAAAGATAAAATGGAAGTTCTAAAATCTTTTGAGGAAGTATCCAAAAAGAATCTTGTAAGTTGGGAATCTTTCCTTGCAACTATTGCATCAAACAGCAGTAGAGATACCATTGAGATAATTAAAAGAATTCAAAATTCTGATTCATTTAGGATTGAACAATCAAACGACCAAAGGGCACTATATGTTCAATTTGCCCATAATAGAAAGAAATCCTTAGAGACTGAAGAAGGTAGGGAATTCTTAAAGGATGTAATCATAAAATTAGCTAAAATAAATGAATACACAACAGTCAATGCGATGAAAGTGTTTGGGAATATCGATGATATGGAAGATAAGCACCATATTCCTTTAATTAAAGTTCTTGTAGATATAATGATTAACTTAACCTTTGATGCAACGCCAAGTGTCTATAATACTGCCAGAAGACTAATACTTGGAGCCCCAATTGCTATTGAAAAATACAAAGAAAAATATGGGGACATTGAATTTTTAAAATAAAATAAGACTACATATTTAAGTACAATTTTATTAAATTTATTAATAGTATAAATCTTGAAAATAAAAAAATTAATTATTTATTCAACGACGAAAATTAGTTTTACTGTAGCTTTATATTTTACAATTTTTCCATCGACTACATTTCCTGTAAGTTTCTCAACTTCCACACCTTTGATATTGTGAACTGTCTTGGAGGCAGTTAATATTGCTTTTGCTACAGCATCTTCCCAACTAATTTCAGATTTTCCTACAATTTCTATAACTTTTGCTACATCTGACATAGTAATCACATCATATTAACACGTCATTCTATAAATAGCTTTTGAAATTTCAATAAATGATACTAAAAATAAAAGTAAATTACAATTTGTAAAAATGTGTCTAAAAATAGCTGCATTTGTATAGATATATTTTTATTCAATTAAATATTAATGTAAAATATGTCCCATTTAGTAATAGCATACCCAGAATTAAAAAAGAAAGACTATTCTTGGATACAGGAATTAAGAAGTAAATATGACTTACTTTATTATGACATTATAAATCCACATTTTAAATTTATATTTCCAGTTTTTTATCTAGATAAGAAGGAGCTCATTTCTGAAGTAAAAGAAAAATCTAGGGGATTAAAAATAATAAATTTCAGCCTAAGATGTGCCATAATAAATAAGGATCCATTTAATGATTACTGGCATATATTTTTTGTTCCAGATGAGGGTTATAGCGATATCACAAAAGCCCATGATAAATTATATTCTGGGAAACTAAAAGATGAACTTTTCTTGGCAATACCTTATATCCCCCATATAGGGATTGGAAATTCTACCAATGCAAATGACTGCAAGATTCTTGTAGATGAATTAAATGAAAGAAATTTTGAGATTAAAGGTAAAATTAAAAATCTTTCAATTATTTCAATTATAGAAAAAAAGGTGGAAGATATTGAAACAATAGAATTAGAGTAATTAATTGACATTATTTATTTAATGTACTTATCTCAGTTTATCCACTAAACTTAAAAACATAGCCAATATATCAAAGAAAAGAGCTATATTGTATAATTGGTGAGTATATGGGCTATACTATTTCTGAAAAAATCATATCCTCTCATTTAGTTGAAGGTGATATGAAAAGTCAAAGTCTTATAGGAATTAAAATTGATCAAACTCTAACTCAAGATGCAACAGGTACCTTAGCGTATTTGCAGTTTGAAGCAATGGGGGTACCTAAAGTAAAAACTGAGCTATCTGTGAGTTATGTTGACCACAATACTCTTCAGACTTCATTTGAGAATGCCGACGATCATATGTATCTACAAAGTGTCGCAAAAAAATATGGTTTAGTTTTTTCCCGGCCAGGTAATGGAATATGTCACCAGCTACACCTTGAGAGATTTGGGATCCCTGGAAAAACTCTTTTGGGTTCAGATAGTCACACGCCCACAGGAGGGGGGATAGGGATGATATCTATTGGTGCTGGAGGGCTTGATGTTGCACTTGCAATGGCAGGAGAGCCTTTTTATTTGAAAATGCCAAATATAGTTGAGGTATGTCTTGAGGGTGAGCTACCTGAGTGGACTTCTGCAAAAGATATAATTTTAGATCTATTGAGGAGATTATCTGTTAAAGGCGGAGTCAACAAAATCTTTGAATTTACTGGAAAGGGAATTGAGAGTTTGACTGTTCCTGAGCGGGCTACAATTACTAATATGGGAACAGAACTTGGAGCGACAACTTCTATTTTTCCAAGTGATAAAATAACAAAGGCATTCATGAAATCGGAAGGTAGGAGTGATCAATGGCAAAAAATCAAAGCAGATAATGGTGCAGAATATTCTGAAACTATTTTCATTGATTTGAATGAATTAGAGCCCATGATTGCAAAACCACATATGCCGGATAATGTTGTAAAAATAAATGAAATCGAAGGTATTAAAGTTTCACAAGTTGCTATTGGAAGTTGCACCAACTCATCCTATAAAGATTTGGCCCTCGTATCTGAAGTGCTTAAGGGAAAGACAGTTCATCCCGATGTAAGTCTTGTAGTTTCTCCTGGTTCTAAACAGGTCTTTTCTATGATGGTCAAGGATGGATATCTAAAAAATATTGTAGATGCCGGAGGGAGGATTTTAGAATGTACCTGCGGTCCTTGTATTGGAATGGGACAAGCCCCAACATCCAAAGGAACGTCTCTTAGAACTTTTAATAGAAATTTCAAAGGCAGGAGTGGAACAAAAGATGCGGATATTTATCTAGTAAGTCCCGAAGTCGCAGTCGCAGCAGCAATATATGGAGTTATTACTGATCCACGAAAACTGGGAAAATACCCAAAAATAAAGATGCCCGAAAAATTTGAAATAAACGATAACATGTTTATTTTCCCAGGCGAGAATAAAAAAGATGTAGAAATAATTAGGGGGCCGAATATAAAGCCGGTACCTAGAAATGAAGTTTTAAAAGATCCACTGAAAGGCTCCGTTTTATTGAAAACTGGAGACAATATTACAACTGATGATATTATGCCAGCTGGCGCAAAAATATTGCCACTAAGATCCAATATACCCAAAATTTCTGAATATACATTTGAAAGAATTGATAAAGACTTTCCTTCTAGAGCTAAAGCTAAAGGTGGAGGATTTATAATTGGGGGTAGTAACTATGGTCAAGGGTCTTCTAGAGAACACGCTGCAATAGCACCAATGTTTCTGGGTATTAAAGCTGTAATTGCAAAAAGTTTTGCAAGAATTCATCAAGCAAATCTAATTAATTTTGGAATAGTTCCATTAACATTTTCTGATGAAAGAGATTATGACAGGGTAGATTTTGGTGATGAACTAGTAATAGAGTTGGGAGATTTTAATAATATAAT
>JAAZKM010000247.1 GCA_012799835.1 Candidatus Methanofastidiosia archaeon | reverse complement strand
TATGTTTTCTGGTATAACAGAAAATATAACAGAATCGGACCATTGTTCCAGGATCGATTTAAAAGTGAGCCCGTAGAAGATGAGGGATATTTTCTTACCGTGCTACGATATATTTTCCAAAACCCAGTAAAGGCAGGAATTGTTGATAAAACGGAAAACTATGCAGGGACAAATTACTCTCACTATACTAAAGAAAACGGCTGGTCTGATACGGACTTTGCCCTTGATATTTTTGAAACAGATAGAGCTAAAGCGGTAAAAAGTTTTATATGTTATGTTAATCAGGAGAACGAGGATGTTTGCCTAGACGCACAGGATAAAAAACAGCTTAACGATGTTGAGGCAATAAAGCTGATTAAGAAGGTTTGCAAGGTGAAACACGGTCAAGACCTACAGAAACTTGAGAATCAGCAAAGAAATGGTTATTTGGAAGAACTAAAAAAAACACATGGCTTATCAGTTAGGCAAATTGAGAGATTAACGGGAATTAGTAGAGGGATCATTCAAAAAATATGAAGTGGTGAGATTGAAGATGTGACAGCAGCTCCGTCCCCATGACACTTTGTCCCCATGACACTTGAAGATGTGACAGCAGCTCCGTCCCCATGACACTTGAAGATGTGACAGCAACTCCGTCCCCATGACACTGCATGACACTGCATGACACTCTACAGCTTTGAAGAGTAAAAATTCTTCGGGATAAAGTAGACATAACACTGGCCAAAATGTGCTAAATATGGTATAATAAAGTTATCAAACCTCAAATAAATAGCACATTTTGGAGGTATAAGAAATGGTAAGGCGTAAAGACAAAAGAAATAAAATAGGAGACACAAACTTTTTTCTCGAGTTCATGAAAATAAAGGAGCATTTTTTCAAAGAATTTAATGTAAGGCTAAAAAGGGTAAAGGATCGTCGACACAGCAGCTATATCAAGTATCCAGCAGAAGTTATTTTATTCATGATAATCTTGAAAAACATATTCAATCTGGAAACGATGAGAAACATGAGTGAATCAATGAATAAGGAAGAATGCATTGATAACGTAGCATTATTGCTTGGACTGGATTGGTTGGACGAACTGCCCCATTATGACACGATAAATAACTTTCTCTCTGAATTGAGACCGGAAGAACTTGAGAAAATCCGTACATACATGATAAAGGAGTTGTTGAAGAAAAGATGTTTAGAAGGAAGCAGGATTAATGATACTTATTGGGCAGTCATTTTTGACGGAACAGGGCTATTTCATTTTAACGAGAAGCACTGTGAACATTGTTTAAAACGCGAGCATACGAATGAAAAAACCGGGGAGAAAAAAATAATCTACATGCACCATGTACTTGAAGCAAAGCTTCTTGTAGGTGATATGGTTTTTAGTATAGGTTCAGAGTTTATTGAAAATGAATCAGAAAATGTGACAAAGCAAGATTGCGAATTAAAAGCCTTTGATAGACTTACTGAAAAAATAAAAAGGACATATCCCAGGTTGCCCCTTTGTGTTCTCGGAGATAGCCTGTATGCATGTGAAACCATTTTTAAGCGTTGTGATGAATACCACTGGAAATATTTGATACGATTCAAGGAAGGGCGAATAAAGAGCATTGCAACGGAGTTTGATACCATAAAATCCATTGAGAAGAAAATGGATGAAAAGTTTTTCTGGACAAATGGGATTGCATACAATCAAAGAACGGTAAACATGTTTGAAGCCAATATTGAGATAGAGGACAACGATATTCGTACCTACACTTTTATTACAAACCTTCATATAACGGCTAAAAAGGCAGAAGAATATATTGAGATTGGGAGAGACCGATGGAAGATAGAAAATCAAGGGTTCAAGAATCAGAAAAAAATAAGATATCATATTGAACATGCCAACTGTCGAAATTACACAGCGATGAAGAACCATTACTTGCTGACACAAATAGCAGATATACTGATGCAACTATATGAAAACGGGTGCAGGTTGCTGAGGGAAATAAGAAAAACAGCAAAAGAAATATCCTCAGACCTGTTAGAAGCGATTCGGACCCGCAAAATAACAGACGAGGATATTCTACAATTAGCAAAACCTGCACAAGTCAGGTTTACTTGATAAAACCATTATAGCAAGGATGTGATAAGAATAAAAGGTCTTTCGTGAAAAATAAAATAAAAAAGGTTCCGGTATCGGATTAACCTTTTTAGCAAAAAAAGAAAAAAGCC
>JAAZKM010000246.1 GCA_012799835.1 Candidatus Methanofastidiosia archaeon | reverse complement strand
TGCGAAATGGTATTTAATTTTTCTGTATTTCAATATGTAATTCAAAATCAAATTCCATATGTTGCATGGGGATTAACAAAAGAACAAATGAAAAAAAAGAACATTTCAGAATTTAAAGTAGAAACAGATAAAAAGTATTATGCCAAACTTGAAACGTATTATAATATGTTGATAGAAAATTTATTTCAAGATGATCCAAATTTATGTGATACTGTAAAAAACGAATATACAAAGGCATCATTTAATCAAAATGATACTTATCCGTGTTTTATTTATCCATTTTACTTATTGCCATATAATCCAAACGATATTGAGAATACAGTAACCAAACAAGTTGGATGGTCGCGCCCCTGTGACACAGGGGGTATATCTTCTAATTGTGTTATAAATAATTTACATGTTTGTTTGAAAAAACAAGTTTATGGAGATGAATACTATAAAAGCATATTGAATGATAAACTTAAAAATGGTCAGATCAGTCAAAAGGTTTATGAAAATGCATGTAAAGATATTGAGGATCATATTGAGTACAATAGAATCCTTAGTGATTTAGGTATTAGCCTTACTTGGGATGAAATTACTGAAAAAATAAAAAATTATCCCAAAAACGCATTATTAAGAAGTGAACAATATATTGGGATATAAGCTCAAAGGAAGGATGGGATGGCTTGATAAATATATTACCAATAAAATATGACACATACGATTGTCTCCAGAATAATTTCATAGGTCAAACCAGCAAATATTGGGGTTTTAATCATTTACCAGTATTATGGACTGGGTTAGATTTTTCTTTTATAGATAATCAGAGCCGAACCATAGATGGGATTGAGATTAATGGGAGCAACCAATCTGACCAAGATATATTGAGAGATTTTTGCGGTTTATCTATGCAAAATTGTAACTACAATAATTTTGACGATTTTTTGGAAATTATAGAGATAGAACTCACCAAAGCTATTCCGATAGCTGTAACAATAGATTCATATCATTTAAAGTGGAATAAATATTTTCAAAAATTGTACCGTAAGCACTTTATGTTGATATCTGGAATAGATAAGATAGATAACGAATTCTTATGCTGCGACGGATACTTGACTACGGAAATTTGCAAAATTGATATGAATTATTTATTTGAAAAACAAGAAGAAATTAAAATATTTAAAAGAATTGAAGTTAAACAGAAGGATATAAAAGAATCTTCTATATATTTAAAAAATGTTATCAAAAAAAATAATCCTCATAAATCAGAACATATAAAAAAATTTGCTAACTGTCTTTTAAATTGTTGGAATGTGGAAAATATCGGTTCCATGTCAACTGATATGGATTTATCTGATTTTTTGTTTTATCTCACAAGAGTATGTTGGAATAGGAATAATTTCATAAAAGGATTACAGTATTTTCGTGAAGAATTCCAATCAAATGTCTTTGTCCATGTTATTTCAGATTTAAATGATATTTATAATAATTGGAATATGTTCAAAGCTTTATATATTAAATCTATTATCTCTGGCCAAAAAAGCTTTTTAGAGAGGGCTGTCGATTTATTGCTAAAAATAGACGAAAAAGAAACCAAGGCAACCCAAGAAATATTGTTGATTTGCGAGGAAAAAACAAATGCTTGATAATTTATCAGCCCAAGATTCTGATACGGTAGGATTGAGCGATATTCAAAAGAGAGCATTTGACGTTATCGTTTCAAATCTTGATTCCAAAACTGGCGATGTAATGTTAGAGACGGCGTTTGCGGGAGCCGGTGTGGATTCGATTACCTTTGTTAAAATAGTTGTTGCTTTAGAGGGTGAATTTGATTTTGAGTTTGATGATGAGATGCTCTTAATTACTGTATTCCCCACAATTAAGTCTATGATTGAATACGTTGAGTCCAAAGTAATTTAAACCGCGAAAAAATACATTTTCAAGGTATGATGAAATTGGCTTCGGTGAATACGGCAATCAAAGGATTTCGATAGATTTCCCTAAATCTACTGCGAATACAAGATTTTCGCTATCCGTAAAAATCTTAGTATAACTTCCACATAGACGGACACACTAAAATAAAAAAGGAGTGTTCGTTTATGGAAATCAACAACAAAATACTGGAGGAATATTTCAGTTACCTGACCGTGATAAAGGCACGGTCACCGCACACTATATCCGAATTTCGCGTCGATCTTCGGCTACTGTTTAAGTTTGTTTATAAGCGCAGAAAGCCATCGGCAACTCCCCCGCCAGACTGTTCTTTCGCAGACATCAAGTTTATAAAATCAATCACGTTGGACGATATGTATGCCTTTGTCGCATATTTGCAAAAGGAACGCAACTGCTCTGTCGCAACCTGTGCGCGTAAGATTATATCCATCCGACAGTTTTGGAAATATCTCAAAACCAAAGCGCATCTGATAGATAACAACATCACTGAAGAACTGGAAGTTCCGAAGCAAGCGAAACGTATACCCAAATATCTCAACTTGGAAGATTCCATACGGCTCTTGATGAGTGTTGAAGATTCGCCGCGCAACTACTGCATTGTTACCCTGTTTTTAAATTGTGCATTGCGATTAGCTGAACTCACAAACTTGAACGTGGAACAGATCAGCGCCCAGTCTGTGACCGTAATCGGCAAAGGCGATAAAGAACGTCAAATCTATCTGACACCGGCAGCGAAAAACGCAGTGAACGCATGGCTGATAGAACGCAATAACTATAACCCCAAAGACAATGCGCTTTTCATCAGCAATCGAGGTGTTCGTCTGACTACACGGGCAATCCAGATCGTTATCAAAAACGCAGTCGAAGCGGCCGGACTGTCTCAGGATATTACTCCCCATAAACTGCGGCATACCGCCGCGACCTTACTATACAAGCATGGGCATGTGGATATCAGAGCGTTAAAAGAAATCCTGGGTCATGAATCTCTGAACACTACGCAAATCTACACCCACTTGGACGACCATCAACTTCAAACCGCGGTCAATACAAACCCGCTGGCCGGAATGGTAAACAGAAAGCAACAAGGCTATTAAAATTAAAGTTTTGAGGGATTTAAAATGTTTCACAAACCGCCTTGACCAACTGCGAAAACGGCTAAGTTCACATTTTCGCCATAATGTGAACCAATTCACATAGTGTTAATCATGTTAAACTAATGGGCACACAGCGTTAATAATCTTGGTACATCGGCAGAGATGTACAGCTGTATATATTGGCGGGAGAGTATTTACGATAAAAGTATATATTATCCATACCAACCAAAACATATAGCAAAGTGAATTTAATAAGCTTACTCTTTTGCTAACCGATGAAAAGCTCATAAGGATTAAAAAATATAGTTTTTATCTTGATGTGCAACAAACTCTACTCGGTGATGCGCTTGCCATATATTCGATATGCAATAGCTATAACCTTTTGAATACAGAACTTCGTTTTTACATAAATAAGTACTGTACATATTTTAGTGTATGTGTCATTGCTGCATTCACTATAAATTCTATACACTATTACTAGTTTTAGCTTAATATAATATGCAAAATTAGTGCTAGTAATACAGTTTGTATTATGTTATCATATAGGTGAAATTGAATCTTCTTTTCGGAAGCAAATTTGATAAAAAACCCCTGTAAGTAACC
>JAAZKM010000245.1 GCA_012799835.1 Candidatus Methanofastidiosia archaeon | reverse complement strand
GGCCAAAAGGACGCCCTGCACCAAAAGGAGGATTATCCTTGCCACAAAGACCAGGTGCACCAAGGCTAAGGCCCCACAGGCACAAAGGCGGGCTGCCACCGTCCTCAATCAAAGTAAAGAAAAAGAACCTTTAATTTTTAATTTTATCTTTTTCTTCTTTTCTTATTTTATGGCTTCCAGACTTTTAAGAAATCGATTCTTTCAAAATAACTGAGGAAAAACCTAGAATCTCTGCCTCCTGAAATTTTGAGAGAAATCTCAATGAACTTTCATAAAATCTATGTTTTTTATTAAACGCATATAAGAAAATATTTGTATCTATAAAGATTAATCCTTTAGAAAAACTTTCAACATTTAATATGTCCATTCATAAGCCTCGTCTTCTACCATCTCATCCCATTTTTTTTCATCAACTTCCATATGGTCCCTGAAAAAAGACTTCAAAGGCTTTTTTTGTGGAAAAGCTACCACTACATCTCCAATTATTTTAACATCTTTACCAGATATCAATTCAGATATCCTATCCTTTTTAGAATCAGATATTTCCATCGTATCTAATTATTAAAACAGATATATAAATATTATCTTGTGACAGGTATATCTATTTGATTCAATAGATTTTTGAATCATTTAGGGATTGGCAGTTCATTCAACTATATGTTTATCTGTCTTATAATAACGCTTAATATTTTTCCAAACAGTAACAATACAAGCACAAAGGCCGTCTTTCGCCATCCCCAATCAAAGTAAAGAAAAAGAACCTTTAATTTTTAATTTTTATCTTTTTCTTCTTATTTTATTTCTTAAGATTTAATATACAAAGACTTAAATATTATTGTATTATTTATTAAACATATGTATAATTTATTAAACAATAATTTAAGAATAACTGAAAATCACCTGAAAGTTCTTTCTTTGTTCACATCCGGGTATAACAAAAGTCTATACATAAGAGAAGTAAACAGAATGCTTGAATTAAGCCCAAGGACGGCACAATTGACACTAGACTACTTAGAATCTAAAGGCGTATTGCATTCAACTATGCTTGGTAAAATAAAAACATATTCATTGAGAAAAAATCAGACCAGCAAATATTATCTGACATTGGCTGAATCATATAAGACTACACTTTTTATGGATAATCATGCTTTAATCATGGAAATTATAGAAAAGATATCGCCACTAATTTCTGGAATTGGCCTTATCTTTGGAAGCTATGCCAAAGGAATTGAATATAAGGGATCTGACATTGACATCTTTTTAGCTGGTGAAGCGGATAAAAAAACAGTAAAAGAGGTATCAAAGAGTTACGGAATTGAAATTAACTTAATCGCATATCCCCTAGAAAAATACAAATCTTCCTGGGATAAAGATATATTGATAAAAGAGGTAATTGAGAATCATATAGCGATTTTAGACATTGATGGTTTTGTATCCTCGGTGATAAAAAATGGGTAGAATAATATGGTGCTTAAATTAGAAAAATGGGATTAAGATAATTGAGCCAAATCCAAACTTGTCTAATGCTTATATCCATAAGGCAGACGATTCTTTAGAATCAATCCAGGTAAACATTAAAAAAGAATGGAAGATCGCTACAGCTTATTATACAATATATTTCTCTCTATATGCAATACTTATGAGGGTAGGAATAAAATCTGAAATTCATTCGTGCACTGTTGATTTTGTAAAGGAATACCTAAATGATTATTTTAATAAAGAAGAAATAGAACTTATTGAAGATTCTTTAAAGCAAGAATCGATGTCCAGTACTTTGTTGATAAAGATATCCCAGATGAACTATATTCCAAGTTAATTGAATCTGCACCACACATATTAATCAAATCTAAATCTATTCTTTCTAAATTGACTGAAAAGAAAATAAAATCAATAAGGGATGAAATTAAAATTCTAATAACTGAATAATTTTTAATCTTTTTCTTATTTAACCGTTAATTTTTTAAAATCCTATTAAAACAAGTTATCGGAATTGATAACTGTGAAAAAATTTCTAGCTATACTATTGATTCTGGCATTTCTTCTTTCCGGCTGTATCGGTCAGGGAGCTGATCAAAGACCAGAGAAAGTTTCAACTTTAGTAAAAGAAGCTTCTGTTATGATTCAAGAGAAAGGTGAAGACGCATTTCCCCAGATAAGGGAAAAAGGGAAGTTCTATACGGACGACACGTATGTCTTTGTCTGGAAGGTCGAAGGTTGTAAGATTACAAGAGTAGTTTTCCCGCCAGATTTAGCGCAAGAAGGAACAGATGTATCTGACTTTAAGGATGACAACAACGTTTCTATTACAAACATGTTTATCTCTATAGCAAATAGCGAAAAAGGAGAAGGGTGGTCTGGGCAATACCTTAGGACAAATCCAGCGGACAATAAGATTGAGAAGAAAGTTACATACATAAAGAAAGTTGTTTACAAAGACACAACATATGTAATAGGTGCATGGTACTATATAAATTAATTTTTTATTATTATTCCCATTTTTTGCCTGCCCCTTTAATTATGGACTTTTGGATAGTAATATTTATATAATAGTATTTTTATTATATTGTGATATATTAAAAATACCAATTTTAGTATATCGATATATCGTAGGTGCCCAAAAATGGTAGAAATATATGATTTACTCCCACAAAATCCCTGGTGGGAAGATAAAAAACTCATTGAAAATGATGAGAAGTTAACAAATTTAAATTCTGCCCGTTATATTTGGATTCCAAGATTTAAGTCTCATATAGATATCGAAAAGGATAGTGTTTATTCGCTTAGGGGTCCAAGGCAAGTTGGGAAGACCACTCTTCTAAAAATAATGATTAGAGAACAGCTAAAGAAAAGAAATCCTGTTGATATTTGTTATTTTACATGTGACCTCATGAGATCAAATATTGAACTAAAAGACACAATTGAAGCTTATCTTAAATGGGCATTGAGACAGTCTAAAGATAGAAAAATAATTATGATTGATGAGATATCAAGAGTTGAGAATTGGGAGCTTTCAATAAAATTCATAGTTGATACCTATGGGCTTATGGAAAAAACCTTTGTCCTAACAGGTTCATCTTCTTGGGATTTAAAACATAGCATAGAGAGGCTGCCCGGCAGAAAGGGTGAGATGAAGAATGGTAACATCAACAAGATTCTTCTCCCCATGAAATTTTCTGAATATGTTGAACTAAAGTCCAAAAGTCTTGGACAGAAATTTAGGGATATGGGGCTTTTTGATAACTCAATAAGAATAGATGCTCTATATGATATCTTAGAGGGGGATGCAGGAAAATGGATTAACCCCTTAATTCCTCAAATGAATTCCTTAGAAGATATAATGGAAGATTATCTCCTTGATGGAGGCATTATGACCGCTGTGAACTCCATCGCCTCCACAGGCGCAATTCCAAATAGCATTTATGAGCTTTATCTTCAATTTTTTTTCGGGGATCTTACTAAACTTGGGAGAGACGAAGGTTTAGCTAAGCGGATTATTTCTGCAATCATTAAGCATGAGGGCAAACCTATAGGGTGGCTTAAAATTTCAAGAGAAGCAGACGTTTCAAGCACGGTGACAGTCAATCAATACTGTGAGTTGCTTCAGACTTTATTTGCAGTCAATATTTACCCTGCAGTGGATTTCGATAAAAAAACAGCCAAACATAGATCTGAGAAAAAAATACAGATTCCAAATCCTTTCTTTTTCCATGCTTTTAGAGGATTCTTAGTGAACCCTGGTGGTAACTATTATAAAATGGCCAAAACATACCTTTTGTCTCCTGAAAATAAATCTATTTTGACAGAAAGTTTATGTGGTGACCATCTTGCTAGGCTAGCATATAATTATTCCCCTACAGATCTATTTGATGTATCAAATTCTCTCTTCTATTACAGAACAAACAAAGGGGAATCTGTAGATTATGTTGTGAGGCTCGGAGAAGAACTTATACCTGTTGAGGTAAAATATCAATCAAAAATTGGTAGCAACGACTTTAAGAATCTAAGAAGATTTGATAAAGGGTTACTTGTCACAAAAAACTATTTAGACCTTGAGAATAAATATAGGGCGATACCGCTTAGTTTATTCTTAATGTTAATATGAACTATAAATAGAAGGTATTTATGTAAGAACTGTTAAGGTATAAAAGAATGGGATTGCATTGAAGTTGAAGGAGAGCTAGTGCATGTATAGTTATAGATCTTATAGAAGGTGCATGTGCTTTACGGAACGGATAAGGGCCTGACTGAAATTCAAGAAGTGATAAGGGAAAAAAATAAAGATCACATACCAAAGACAAAGAGGCCATTATGGTGCCTTCTTACCAAACTTTAAAGGAGTTGCAAAGGATAGATGTTATACTTCACAATGTCTGTTTTTGGCATACTGTGAAGCTGATTAGATGAATAAAATCTTACTAAAAAGACATTTAACTATAGGATAACTTTTCCTTACTAGTGGTCAATATGGCATATAACATCCAAGAAGAAATTGAATCATGAGTTAGGGAGGCAGCATTTTTTGTCCATGCGCAAGGAGAGGATGCATTTCCCTTGTTTAGAACAGAAGGCAGGTTCTTTTATAGAGACATCTATGTGTTTGTCTGGGTGGTGAGGGGTAATAGGGTTATAAGGCTTGTATTCCCTCCTGACAATATGGGAGAAGATATAGAAATCACCGATATGACAGATTCAAGCGGCACTAACATCACTGAGATGATAATGAAGATAGCAAACAGCCGTAAAGGGGAAGGGTGGTCAGAACCCTACCAGTGGAAAAAACCAAGAGAAAACATAGATTCAAGAAAGATATCCTTTGTCAAGAGCGTCATAAACAAGGGCAGGATGTATGTCGTTGGCGCAGGGTATTATCTGACATAGCAATGCTTAGCTGTTTTTACAAAACAGATTGGCCTAAAAAAAATAGCACAAAATCCCTTAATCATATGGCTCAAGATGAATGGTGACTATGGTCTCAGGCCCAAGCAGTTTTCTTATCTCTTCCTCAACGTTATAGGATATGTCGTGGGCGTCTTTGACTGTCATTGACTTATCCACTAGGATATGCAAGCTCATGGAATAGTAGTTTCCAATGCGCCTGATCCTAAGCGTGTGATAATCCTTGACGCCCTTAACTTTTGACACCGTGTCAAAAATCTCGTTTTTTAACTTGTCATCCACTGAAGTTTCAATCAATTCGCTGACGCTATCCTTTAGTATGTCTATGGCGACTTTTAATATCAACACACTTACAAATATTGCTGCCAGCGGGTCAAGGATCCTCCATTTCTCACCTAAAAATATTGCCCCCCCAATACCGATCATTGTACCTATTGAAGAGAGGGCATCTGATCTGTGATGCCAAGCGTTAGCAATAATCAAAGGGCTTTCTATCTCTTTTCCTACCTTTAACGTGTACCGGTAAAGCAGCTCTTTTGAAGTTATAGATAGTATGGCTGCAATTAGTGCAATCGGTGCAGGTCTTGGGATTATATCCCCTCTAAAAAAGCATAGCAGTTCCTCCACGCTGGATGAGGCTATAAAAAAAACAACAACTAAAAGCATCGAACCCACAATAGCAGTTGAAAGAGTTTCTATCTTTCCATGACCATAGTTATGTGTTTCATCTACTGGATTTTTTATGTAGCTAAAACAAAGAATGACGACAACATCTGAGGCAAGGTCTGAAAAGGAGTGTGCAGCATCTGCTACCATTGCAGCACTTTGTCCAATGATTCCGGCTATGAGCTTAAAAACAGTTAAGAAAATATTTACAATTAGGCCGTTATAGGTGACTTTGACGCCTTTGTTTGCCCTGTCTTTGCTTTCTTCTGCCTTACCCATACTTCTTTAATACCCTGCCATTATTAAATATTTTTGCTTTAATCATAATGCTGCTACAGCTCAAAATAATATTTATTCCAATAAAATGATTGTTTAACATTTTAGCTTCTGTTAAAAGAATCCGGCATTTATATGGGGAAATGACTAAAATAAGTTAGGCGAAAGGTTTAAAAAGAATAACATCCACATAATAGCAACAACAATGGCGACTAATTATGAAAAAGAAAGCAATTATTTTGATAGGAATACTTATTGTATCTTCAATATTTATGATAAGTGCAGGCGCAAACTACAGCCAAACGATAGAGCAGAATCAATGTCCTGGTGGTTACGATCAATACTATGCAGATGACACGTTCTTCGTATTTACAGACGTTCCTAGAAGACCTATTGGTGACGGGATCTTGACTGTCAAAATAAAAGGAGATTACAATGGACATGAGTATGAAAGAGTGGGCGTTGTGGTGGAAGGAAACTTTTTAGGATTCGTGCCTGAAAGTGGATATTATGATGACTGCCTATGTGAATTCCTTACAAGAGAGTTCACAGTTACACAACAACAGCTTCGTGAGTGGACAATGGATGGAAAAATAGAGATTACTTTGGTACAGGGGTATGGATATGCTGGGCAACACGACGTGAACTGTTTCTGTGGTCCAGAAGGGTATTGCTCCGATTCTTGCGGCGGTCAAGTGTGTGGAAATATAAACATCGTGACACTTGAATACAGAGGAGTTAACAACTCACTTCCAATGGATTGGATCATAAAGAAGTTTGGGCTTGGCAACAAAGAATAAATTTATTTATTTTTATCTTTTCTTAAAATTAAGGCCAGCAGAGAATCCTAGGATTAAATATTTAAATTTGACGATGAATTGATTATTATGGAAAGTAAGCTAGAAAAAATAATAATCGAAAAATTAAACTCGATAGAAAAAGATCTTACTTATATCAAACAGCACATGATGGAAAAGGAAGATGTTTTGAGCGAGGAAGAGTTCAACGCTTACATTAGAAGTTTTGATAAGGAAAATCTTATTTCATTAAAGGATGCAAAAAAGCAGCTTGGGATATGAATGCCCCGTACTATTCTATTAGAAAAGCACGCACTTTAAGTTTCTTGAAAAGTTGGATAAGGATACCGCCTGCCGCATTATAGAAAAACTTGAGAGGCTTGAAAACGATTCTATCCCTCCTGATGCTAGAAAACTCATAAGCTTGAAGCAGAGCTCATACAGGATAAGGGCGGGGGATTACAGGATTTTATATATAATTGAAAAAGACAGCATAGTTGTATTCTCCATAAACAAGAGAAGTGTAGTCTATAAAAGATAAAGGATACAAGCTAATTTTAGGGCCAATTTTAGAGTAATTTATTTTCCTCTTAACTACTTGAATTCCCCTGGCCCTAAAAATACAAAATACTATTTTGCTCTAGGACTTGCATAATATATCTGGCCCTAAAATTAGGACCATATAAAAAAATATAATTTGTCTATAATCCTATTAAATCCATAAAGTTTTATATATAAAAATGCATTATATTGTTGGCTGGGTGAGGACTTGCAAGTTGTGGAGATTTTTGATAAAAAGCTGCACAATCTAGAAGTGCGGATAAATAAGCTAGAGGGCATAATGATCGATGCGTTAAGATCAAACAATATCTTTGCCATGGATCCTGAATTAAAAGAAATATGGGACAATGAAGAAGATGACCTCTGGGACAACATTTAGGCAAAGAGAAATAGTGCTTGACCTGTTTCCTTTTGATGATAAAAATGAGTTTAAGAAGAGGCCTTGCATCATCGTTTCTAATGAAAAATATAATTTAAATCACAACACCTTTATAGCCATACCTATAACAAGCAAGATCAGGAATTTTGAAGATAGCATTATCATTGACGACGATGATCTGGAAGAAGGGCACCTCGTCAAGAAAAGTGAGATCTTGCCGTTCAAAATATTTACTATCAACAAATCCTTAATGCTAAAGAGTATTGGCATGATCAGTTTAGAAACTGCAAAAGAAATAGAATCAATTATCTCAAAAACTATTGAAATTGATATTTAGATTCTTTTTCGCGTTGTGTTTACTTTACGTTGACTTTTGTATCTGTTAGTAAAGTTATCCAATCAATAATTTTAGGAGTTTATAATAGCATGAAAAGGTATTTGAACAGCATAATGATTGATTTGCAATATTTTTATTTTTTTTCTAAAAAATAGCTAAGGACTTTCTAACTGAAATGAAGAGCCCTGGGCGGGGATTGAACCCGCGATCTCCTGCTTACCAAGCAGGCACTATACCACTAAGCTACCAGGGCACAAGTTTTAGATTTTCATAGTATTATAAAAGGTTTTTCTATATAAAATGATGAGAATCATTTATTTTCCCAAAATTTTGCATCCCATACAGACACCATCCATTGTAGGTTCTCCGCATACTTTACATGCCCCAATGGATTCAGGGATAAAACACTTGTTTAATGTGGGAAGGATTTTATCATATCCAGATAAAAGAGAGTATTTAGTAGTTGGCCTTAAGTCTTCCATCCTATCAAGAAACTTCCTCACTTCCCCCCTCATAGCATAAACAGCATAGGGGCATTCCGATGAGTCAAAAATCAGCTTATTATTCAAGGCAAAGATTACTATTTCTTTTTCTAAAAAATATCTGAGCGGTTTGATCCTTTCAACAAACTTGTCGCTGATTTTCTTATAGTAGTTTTGCCCTCTTGAAAATCTTATGATGTCCCCCCTCATGAGGTTCATTATTACAGACTGGCCCTCATCGTCAAGATTGTGCCCTGTTGCAAGCTTAGTGCATGACAACTCTCTTGCTTTCTTGTTTAGTAAATATCTTCGTAAAACACCACACGTAGAACAAGCGTTTTCCTTGTTGTTTTTTTCAAATGAATCCAAGGTCCTATCGAAACAATCTTTAAACGACTCTATATGGTAGCTTATCTCTAGCATCTCAAGCTGTGCCTTTGCAGCATCAAGTGTAAGATTTCTGTACCCAGATATCCCCTCGTCAATAATAATGGCTTCCATCTGAAATGGGTATCTTTGCTGTAACTTTTTTAATAGGTATGCAAGGGTGATACTGTCCTTTCCACCGCTTACAGCAACAGCCACCTTTTCATTCTTTTTTATTAGCTGCTCTTCTCGCACCCCTCGCATGAATTTTTTAATGAAATGCGTATTGAAATGGTCCCCACAGTAATACTGGCCTGACTGTCTTTGAAAATAGATTGCATCTTTTCTACACCTTGAGCACTTCAATTAACCACCTGAAGCAACTGTAAACAACTCCAAAGTGTCCCCTTTAGATAAAGATTCATCCTCACAGACTATCTTGCCATTTTTTATTGCGACATACTCTTCCTTTAGTAAGGATAGCTTTGAGAATACCTCAGAAACATTCTCTGCTTCTATCTCAAGACTCTTCTTGTCCCGTAAAAAAATTACCTTTATCATAATATCATAAAATTGAGGGCAGGATATTTATTGCAAAAAGCAGTATGCCAATTACTGCAAATATCTTCTGAATCGCATTAGAATTTGCCTCACTAAACTTTGTATCAACTATCTCTTTGAATATCTTCCCCCCGTCAAACAAAAATGGCAGCGGAAAGAGATTGATTAAACCTATGTTGAAGTTCAAGAAGAAAATCCAGAACAGCACCCCGCTAATGGGTGTTATGGCCTTCATACTAATCCTGGAGGTGTAATTTTGTGAAGTCACAATGCCGATGTAGCCTTTACCAGGCTCCCTTGGGTGATCATTTAGTGCGACATTAAATGTGCCTTTGTCGGTAATTATGTTTAACTGATCCCCTGGTTTTGTGTTCTGCATGATATCATAAAAATTCTGCAGAGTCTCAATTTTTATCCCGTTTATTTCAGTGATAATATTCCCCTCAGACAAGACTCCAAAAACACTTGATGAATCTTCTATTGAAATTATCTTGATGCCAGAGGGTGTCAGTAGGGGATTTATTAAACCCACTATAAGTACAAATGCAATCAAGGCTGTTACAAAATTTCCCATGGATCCAGCGGCATAGACTTTTAGTCTTGTGAGCCTCGATGTCGTCTTTAGCTCTTCTTCATCAGGCTCAACAAAAGCGCCTGGTATGGCGATAAATAGGGCAAGCCCCACAGACT
>JAAZKM010000244.1 GCA_012799835.1 Candidatus Methanofastidiosia archaeon | reverse complement strand
CTTTAAGACAATAATAATTTTAAGTACAATCAGTTTATCAATAGTAATTTATACCAATGTAGATAAAACAATGCTAGGCTTTTTATCGGGGAATGAATCTGTAGGTTTATATGCGGTTTCATATAAAATAGTAAATGTAATACTTTCAATTATAACTGCACTAGGTATGGTTTTATTACCAAGATTATCGTACTATATTGTTGAAAAAAAGGAGAATAAGGCAAAAGAAATTTTATTGAAAGCTTTTAAAATCGTTCAATTTTTTTCAATCCCTGCTGCATTTGGTGTTTTTGCATTAGCTAAAAGTATAATTATTATTATGTCCGGAGGTCAGTATGTACTAGGCACAACAACATTAAAATTATTGAGTCCTATCATAGTAATAAATGGTTTAGCTAATATTTCCGGAATAGCTCTCTACTCATTTGGAAAAGAGAAGATTACATTAGTTTCAACTACGATGGGAGCTATAATAAATGTCATATTTAATCTTATTTTAATACCAAGAATTTCATACAATGGAGCTGCAATTGGGACATTGATTGCAGAATCCTTTGTTTTATTTGTACAAATTATTTTATTATATAAAAATACCGGTATTTTTCTGAATATAAAAGGGATAGGCGTTAATATTGTTGGAGGACTTGGTATAATATTAACTTGCAGAATAATAGATCTTTTTGAATTGCCACTCCCAATAGATACGATTACATCGATTATTATGTCAATACTCGTATACTTTCTAACTTTATTTATTGGAAAAGATAAAATTCTCATTGAATATTTAACCCGGATTATTCAACAAACTAATTAATAACGTGATCTTCCGATTTTAAACTACTTTTTATGGAATACATACTGCCCGACAAGGAGCAAACTTATAGATGTGAGTCCGTTTGAAGAGTCTTTCTTAGTATTTCCCATTTTAGTGTTTGGTGAATAAGCCCAAAGCTTCTTTGGACTTTGAGAAAGCTATAATGCCAGATTGCTTAGCCCAAGGCTAAGAGGTGGATATTCTCTAACATTTTTAAGATGTCTTCTTTGTATGGCGCACTACTACAGAGTCTCATCTTTATCTTTTTTGCATGAGAAATGCTCTTTCCTGCGATCTTGATGAAGAGAGTTCTAAGAGTAGACATTCTGCTTTTCGAGAACTCTTTGGGTAAGACCAGCTGCTTCATAGCATTAACGAGACTATAGGCAATAGCGAGAATCATGGCTTTCGCCTGATTCGCCAAGAAAGAAGAATGGCTTAAGTGATCTAGCCCAAAATCAAGCTTGGTTTCCTTGATGTAGTTCTCCATGTTTCCACGTTTGTTGTAGGCTTTCAGAATATCAGGAGCATCTAGCATGAGAGAAGTTATAATAAAGCTCTTTCGGGGAACTAGTTCCCCAGGAGAACGTTCAATCTTGATTACTACGCGTCTACTATGGGACCAGGATTTTGCCTGATAAGAGAAGTCATCATACTGACAGTGATAGTTGCTGTAATCCGTCTTATAGCGAGTGAGGAATAATTCTTCCTCATAGCTTGAGAGCTTATGCAGGATAGCGTTGGCCTTCAGCTTGAACAGATAATGGACATCGTACTCTTCACAGAGATCGTATAACTGAGGAACAGCAAAGCCGCTATCACCTCTCACAAGAATCGTTGCTTCCGGATATGTTCTCCGTAAGGAGAACAAAACAGGCTCAAGGAAGTTCACCACGCCAGTGGAGGTATACTCACTTCCTTTTCGGAGCATAAACTTCATCAAATCTCCGGTAAGTCCATCGGAGAGAACCATTGGGTGGTATACTGTTGTGTCATAGTGGTAGATATAGGTACTCTCATCCTGATGCCCATGAGTCTCAACATTCGTGGAGTCGAGATCCAGGATGATATGTCGTTTGTTTGATGGGTTATGTGTCATCTTATAGAGATGCTCCAGAATATCGTTGAACTTAACGATATCTTTATGCTCGAAAGAGTTCAAGGTTCTTGAGATTGTCGGCTGGGAGGCGAGCGCCGCCTTCTCCAGCACTGCTGTAAACACAGGATCATATCGTAAATGATCTGCTGCATCATCTCTGTGATAGCCAACGATGTTCTGATAAATAAGCTGTTCAATGACAGAAAAAACCGAATAAATTTTTCGATTATCTGCCCCGAAGTACTGATTAAGAAGATTGTCAAAACCTATTTTATGGATGAATTCTTTGATGAAGAGCAGTCCAGAATCTGAAGACAAATTCCTTCCGCTGAAATCAAAAGAAAATTTAGTATTGAATTGAAGTGCATTCTGCTGTAAACTCATCATGAAAAGAACTCCTTTTTATGTTTTTTGTGGCTATTTGCATTTTCACTTTAACATAATTTCGGGTTCTTTTCTTTTATTATTTTTGTCACCCTACGGGTGACAGAGTCCAGGCCTATAGATCATTGAGTTTCAATGGTTTGAAGAGAATCAATCTAAATTGTTGAATAATCCAGGTTTAAATAAATTAGACTTTTTAAACAAGAGAAAAGGAGGCTCTATATGAGTAGAGTTAAAATTATAACTGCTGTCAGTCCCTTAAGGGCTTATAGTGGAATCAAATATCTTGCAGAAGCACTTACCAAAGTTAATGTTGATGTAGAAGTAATCGCAAAAATACCTCGTAAAGATTTACATGAAACTAAAAATTGGCCCATAAAGGTACGTAGTTTTTATAGTAATTGGTATGGAAGGATTCCATTATTGCGAAGATACATGACTCACTTAGAATTCATTTTGATAAGTGTTTTTAAAGCTGATGTTATAGTTTTTCATGAGCTATCATTTTATAGAAGTGTAGTTTATCTTAAAAAGTTATTTCCACGTAAAAAATTTATACATTATTGTACTGAACTATATGATGAAAAAGATGTCCCTGAACACAAGAATTTATTAAAATTCTATATGAAATACTCCAACATTCCTGATTTAATTATTGAGTGCGATAAAGGAAGAGAGAAATTAAGAAAGGAAATCTATAATATTAAAAAGCCTACAGTTGTAATCCCTAATACAATTCCCAAGAGTGAGATACCTTCTAAATCAGCCAATGGATCGTTGGCATCAATTGCAGGCATGACAAAACTTCCAGAAAATATGCCAATAATTATTTATACTGGAGGAGCATATCTTCACAGACAACTTGATATTATAGTCGATGCTATAAGTAACGTTAATGAAGAAATCTTTTTTCTCGCTTTTTGTTATGGCGAAAAGGCTGCAATTGAACAACTAAAAGATGAGTGTGAAACAAAGCTAGGTAAAAACAATTATAAAATATGTAAGTCTGTACCTAGAAAAGAATTACTAGAGTGCATTCATGAAGCAACTGCGGGTATTGTTTATTACAAACCAAGCTTAAGTATAGGTAATTTATATGCTGCTCCTACTAAATTATATGAGTATATTGCGGCGAATGTACCAGTAATATCCTCGAATAATCCGGGAATAGTATCACTAGTAACCAATCATCACCTAGGGAGTTGTGTAAAAGATGAAACAATAGAGGCATTAACAAGTGCTATTGAAAATCTAGTTTTTGATGATAAAAGAATTTATGAAATAAAGAAGAACCAGAAAGAAGTTTTTGATAATCAACTATGTTATGAAATTGCATCAAAAGAAGGAATTAATGCGATTCTAAAGCTAATAAGAAAAAGTTGATTAGATAGCCTGAGTTATGTTATTGAAAAACTAAGAAAGGAATTGCTTACTAGTAATAACACAACTAAGGAATTGTAAAATTGATAAGACAATTCTATTATTTAAAGGAGTTAATATGGACATTATTTTTGCTAATAGAAGTAATTGTTTATCTTCACCGGGCGGTGATACTGTACAAATGTTAAAAACTATAGAATATTTAGAAAAAAATCATAATGTTAATACAAAAATATGCTTGAAACCAGAGCAAATAATCAATGATATAAATTCAAATATTGTGCATATTTTTAATATTCAGACTATTGATGAGACATTGGATTATATTGATGCAAGTAAGTTAGCAGGAAAAAAAATTGCACTTTCCACAATTTATTGGGATTTATCCCATCATGTATATATGCATAAAATGTTTCAAGTAACAAATAAAGTGATAGGG
>JAAZKM010000243.1 GCA_012799835.1 Candidatus Methanofastidiosia archaeon | reverse complement strand
ATTTTATATCTCTTACATGAAGATAATTAGATTTTAAATATTCCCGACAATCACATCTTGCTTCTTCATCATCAACTACTCTCTTATATTTTCCTGATATGTCCTCACAATGCCCGCTTAATTCCTTGCTTAGATAATTAACATAGTAGTCTAAATAGTTCCTTATAAGAGACACACCAACAGTTGTAATTATTCTTTTCATAACAAATCCCCCTTCATTATAAATGCTTTTCCATATCCTAAATCACTTAATTTAGAGCCTAATGAAACCTGCGATATTGCATTTTTTAGCTTAAAATTTGGTATCTTAAATAAATAAATACTTCCCGCCGGAACAGCCCTGTAAATAACTTTTTCTTTACTTGTTTTCATATCAAATCCCCCAACAGATATAAAATTACCTACACATGCAGATAATAATTCTACTTCTTCACCTAAAAATTCACCCTTAAGTGTAGATGGATCTATAAAATCCGGAAGCCATCCATTATCAAAAATTGCCGGAACGGTAAGGTATACTTTTACATAATCTACAATTTCATTTACTTCTTCATTTTTTGTTAACTCTAAATTTAATGGTTTATAATGAACTGCATTCCCTTGACCTCCAAGTCTTAAATATCCTTCTTCCGGAATATCCAACCCATCAAAATTCACAACTATCTCCAATTCCTCATATTTAACCTGGCTTATTCTATACATCAAATTGTCCTTGGCACTGTGCTTACTATCTTCTCTGGCTATTCCAATCTTTTCTTCCGACATAAACATATCTTTTAAAGAACGCAAATATATTTCTTCATAATTACAACTATAATATAGTAACTCGTCTTTTGAAATTAATCCCATTGGTAATTCCTCAACTTCTGTCTCAGATGTATAAAAATACTCAATATTATTGTACTTTTTAAGTGAACTCTCGATATCTTTAAAATCTTTACATTTTAACTTTATTGTTTTATATTTTTTACTTCTCTCCATCTCATTCTTTGCTGCCCTGGACATGTTTTTTTCTATAACCAAATCTCTTGGGGCAGGATATACTACTTCATTTCCATCATATAAATAACATACTTGATTAATTTTCAGGTTTCTGGTAGGATCGTCCTTCTCATTTGCTAAATCAAGCTTCCCGGGATGGTCGGCAAAATAACAAGTTCTAAGTGCTCCATATATAGTTGTCAAATTAGGAAGTACCATGCTATCCGCCCTCGTATCCTCTCCCTTGTTAAAAGGTTTTGGATCCCTAAAAAACAACATATCATAAGGTTTTATTCTAATCTTCATCCTGCTCCCTCCTTATAAATTCACATATTAGCAGGGTATTTATTAATATGTTGAAGTTTTCTTCTATGCTAACTAACTTTACAATATCTTCAAACAAATCTTCTATTTCCTCTTCTTTTAATGCGTTTTCTTGCCTGGATCTGTTTAATAATCTCTTTATTTCACTTTTTAACATTGAAATGGGAATATTTAAATCATCCTTATTGTTAAACATAAATTCACTGCCAATCTTATTTATGAAACTGTAGGCAGCACTATTTTGAGCAAATTTATCAGAAACAGCATTCAAGAGAATTGGAAGACTTAGATCATTACAGTGCCATGGTAATTTAGTTTTAAGCATTTCTCCTGAACGTTTCATCAGTGTAATTGCAAACATATTTTTTTCATCCCTATACTCTTTAGCTTCTTTCACCATTGAACGTGCAAGTTTTAGTACATGATGAAGAGGAGATTTGTAATGGGCTATACACACTCCCATTGAAAGTGTAAGTTCTTTATCGCCTTTTATATATTTCCTTATAGCATCACTTACCAGTTCCATAAATTTACGTCTTAATAAATCCATAGTTAAAAATAAGTTATTTAGAGGTACTACTCCGAGAAAATCCTCGCCACCTGCATATACAACACTTCCTACCTTTGACTTGTCTACAAAATCATCTGTTCTAATTTCATTTTTAACCCAGTCAGCAAAACTTCCAAGTGCCTTAGATAAAGCTATTTGTGCTTCTTCAGTGTCAATACTTTCTTTAAAATACGTTCCCGATATCCATTTTCCCATACTATCGCCATCGAAAGCTACTATGGAATAATAACGATATTTAATCACCTCAGGATGACTTTCTTTCATATATTTATCAATGCTTTTTAGTTTTTTTCTAACAGTTGCAATGTCAATATCCTTAAATCCCTGCTCTTCTAATTTACTTTTTTCAATTCCAGCAGCATACCAGCACTGCTCTGGTAATTTTCCAGAAAACAATTCTCTGTAATCATTGTATAAATCTGAGGCATCTGTTTTTAATATGTGTTCCCAATGGTACAGTGAAATACTTGCTGTTGAAGGAAATGAAGCTGTTTCTGCCTTTTCATATGTACGTTTCTGATAACATACTGCACAAAGCTTTTCTTTTTCAAAAACTGCACTTCTCTCACCGCAAATATTGCATTTTTTAAAATTATTTAAAAAATTTGAACTTCGCTCTAAAAAACGGATGTTTTTTATTGCTCCCATGCTTGTCTCTAATTTTTTGTATTGTTCAACATAAGAAGAGTTATCATCATAAAGCATTGCTACCCAGTATGTGTTTAAATGTTTTTCTAACTGTTTTTCTGCTATATCCAATTTCTCTCCCTGGAGATTTTTTAAAATACTTCCTTTATACTTCTTTTTTACTGCCTTATCTAACTCAACGGCAAAAGCATTTATATCATCAGAATCTATAATAGACACACATCTGTTGGGAAATGAGATTATTTTTCCCTGTTCCCCCTCTTTAAAATATGGAAATATTATTTTATTAT
>JAAZKM010000242.1 GCA_012799835.1 Candidatus Methanofastidiosia archaeon | reverse complement strand
GTGCTACCGCCCGATACTATCCACTTTAGCTTCGTAATATTAAACTGTTTAGCATAAGCCCAAACAACATCATGCCATCCGTCAATACAGACAACTTCAATAGCGTCGATCTGCGGATGCTTCTGGAAACCCTCCAATGTGTAGATCAACACTGGCTTATCATATACATTTATAAACTGTTTGGGGATGTCCTGCCCCATTCTTGCACCGGAACCACCAGCGATTATTATTGCAGTAGTCATTTGAACTTAATACTCCCTAATCATAATCTGGATTTCAGATAGACTTTTCATAAATTTGCTTCAATTTTTCTTCATATAATATTGGCGAGTTGTCATTTTGAATTTTATGAAGAGACGCAATTGCTTTTTTAACAATTCCTGTTCTATTGTTAAAAATATTAACCAAAGTCTTAACCAGTTGCTCATCAATCCGTTGCATAAATTTATAGATTTCTTCACTCGAATAATTACCATAATCATCTTTATGCGTTACGTTGATTGAATTAGTGTCAATTATCCATCCTGTTTCAGAATTATTTATTTCAGGCATTGCCTCTCTATTTGTAGTCACTACAGGACATCCTGATGCTTGCATTTCTAAAACGGAAAAGCCAAATGTATCACCTATAGTAGGAAGCAGCCCTATATGTGCATCATGCATCAATTCTAATACTTTTTGATTTGGAAGCGAAGAATGGTATTCTATCCATGTTGATTGTTCGATGATTTGTTCACACTCTTCCAGCTCTTCTTTTGAAAGATAATAATTATTATAACCATTAGTAAGGTCGCCAATAAAAATCAGCTTAAACCTATAATCCTTAGCAATATGTTTGAAAGCCCTAAGAACACTTAAGCCTCCCTTTCGTTTTACTTGACTTCCTACATAAATGAACACTAATTCTTTTTCATCTACTCTTTCGAATTTTTTCACAATATCCTCCTCGGTAGTCAAAACACGCTGTGGAGGATACAAGACTATCATTTTAGGCTTAATTAAATCCACTTCGCTCTTAGAAAACAGCTGATCAAGTAACCAAATGTTATAATCTAATGCCCATTGTGAAATAGCCAATATATATTTACAATTGTCTTTTAATAGAAATCGTGCTTGATTCTTTAACTTCTTGAGATTTTGTTGACTTTCCTCATAGAAGTACTCTGGCATAGTTTTCTCAAATGTGGTAATCCAATTATAATAATCATTTACACACACTCTATTAAACAAATGTAAAAGGGCAACTCTTCTATTTTTATACGCATCAAGATAAAAATGAACATACTTTGCATAGACAGGATTTAAACGAAACTTTTTAAACACTTTTCCAATAGCCAATAGGATGTACACCAATATTATATTCTTTTGTTTTATATCGATGTATTCAGCTCTTCCAACTTTGTCTATTATCATTCTCTGTGAAGGATAAGATCTTCCACATATTCCTATAATCATTTATGAACCCCTTTACTTATTTGTTTTTATTCTTCAGTTCGCTTACATACTTCTCAGTCAACCCGAGGAATCTGCACAGTCTAGAATACACTTTTTGTAAAGGTGTGCCCCTATAATACGTATCAAGCACATATAGACGACTTTTCCACATTATCTTGGATGTAGTAATACTCGATTGAAACGTCTTTTTTACACTAACGCCATGTAAATGTTGGAACGAACTTGTGGGAAGCAGATAAGAATTCATTCCATATTGCTTAATTTTGATTCCTAAAACTACTTCTTCACAATACAGGAATATATTTTCATCATACATCCCGATATTTTTGAACACTGCGGCATTTAGCATCAACCATGATCCAGCAACACATTCGCATAATAAAGGAGTACTTGAAGTAATATTTCTTTCTGGGTAGCAAAAATCAATCTTATTTCCTATAAGCAGCGGAAAGGTACAATATTCAAAATATGTCGGAATACGCCAGACACATCTGTAATTTGTTTTAAAGTCTTTATCTTTCATTAGCGGAACAACACATGCACAATCTTCTTTACTGGAAATAAAATTTAAGCATTCGATAATGTCCTTTTCTTCAATAAAAGCATCAGGATTTCCAATAATAATATATTGAGAGTGGAATCGCTCAGCTACATATCTAGCACCATAATTATTACCATAACCGTATCCGCCATTTTTGTCTGATCGTATTACATCTATTCTTTCAGACTGTAAATATTGCAATTTTTCATACGATCCATCTGGTGAACAGTTATCCACAACAACTATATGATCCAATATTTTGTAATCTTTTATTTTATTAATACATTTAATTGTTGTTTCCGAATCATTATAGTTAAGAATTATATAAGAAAGCGTGTTACCTGGCATTATTTATATACTCCTCAAAAGGCAATTGTAGGTTTACATAATATTGATCATGCCTACACACCTGCTGCTCAACAGGCGGTAATTTCAAATAATCACCGTAGATTTTTTTCATATATAAATCCCCCTTTTCAGG
>JAAZKM010000241.1 GCA_012799835.1 Candidatus Methanofastidiosia archaeon | reverse complement strand
AGCTAGGTGAAATAGCAAAAAATAAGTACGCATTATAGCAATAATGGAAAGTTGAAAACGAGTAGATTTCGGGCATAACGCCTTGCTCAGCATTTAATTTAGTATTACTTGAGAAAACTTTTCTAGCATAACCGCTTCTTAGTGAAAGTTAGAGGTAAAATACAGCCACTTCGTATAACAATGAATTTTTTCAGTAAAATTGTGATGGACAAAGGGCGTAAAGTTATGGTGGCGTTTAATTGCAAGTAGGGGGGAGGCTGTACATTATGGAGTCAAGTTTCAAAGGAATGGCATCTCTTGATGAGGGGTTTTATAATTTGAATGATAAAGCGGACAAACTCATTTCAATTATCCAAACCTATTGCATAGGCGATTTGGTTACCGCTGTTTATGCTATTACTTCATGGCGAGATAATAGAAGCGCACAAGAAAGTCGCCTTGCATTAAATCGCGCTTTAATTGATTGTTCTTCTTTTGGGAATAAACCTATAGAAACCTACGAGGAATTTGCTGGCTTTTTCCAAATCATTGAGTCGATTTTAAAAGTAACGCATTTGGATGACATGGTAATCAATGACTTTGGAGAAGTTCAGGTTTGTGTTGGCCAACAGTTTTATCCGGTGATCACAGGAACAGGACATACGGGTTCTGTATATAGTGCTATACAATTTTTGGAATGTATAGCTTCGTCACTGGGACTACAAGCTCAGACGACAAATATTTTAGAATATCAAAAAAATATGGTGGATGCCTTATCTTCGCTGAATGTGTCTAAATATGATGATTCTCCTATTGTATTCGATATGCCAACAAGGGAATTTTTCTGTGCTGTAAAAGAATATATGCGGTTGGTGCCTACGAAAGAATTGGATACAAAGATATTACAAATACTGATGAAGCCAAACGAGCCCACAGTAAAAAGCCATTTTGTACAAAAAAATGATGTCGTATTCCCCCTTTTTAATCCATCACTAATACTGGACTATTATACGAATTTATTAGAAATGGCAAATCCGGAGACCATTAAAGAGCATATCCATACTGCGTTGCACCAGAAAATAGAAGCGATTCACCTAAGTGCCTCTGACGATGTTGCAACCACTTTGATGTATAACGCCAAAGTCACAATCGATCAACGACTTTCTTCCTTAAATGATGTGACATTTTTATATGCACAAGGTAAGACTGTATTATTATTTATCGATGTCAATGGAATGGCAAGCTCCAATTTACAGGAATATATCCGAGATTTAAATGCATTGCATAAAGAGGAGCGGCTTGGATTTGTAGATCTAAGCCATCCGGTAGGAAAAGGACAATTCTACGGAATAAGGTTATCAAGCGACCATCCGCTTGATATTATTCCATTTAATCATCACACTAATCTAAATGAAACATACATACAACTGGGTAGTGAAACGGACATAACTATTTTCACCGCTGTTGATTTGATGTTTTCTTTGATGATGGCAGAAGATATTGAGGAATTAATTGACTTTATCAAATATCGTTCTGTGAAAGAGCCGTCACAGATTTTTTCTTGGGGACTTTCGGATATTTT
>JAAZKM010000240.1 GCA_012799835.1 Candidatus Methanofastidiosia archaeon | reverse complement strand
TCACCGATATGTATGGATAGATCCGGTCGAAGGTTGTTTAGTTCCGTTAGTTTTTGTGAAGAACTAAGTGAATGAATCACGCTATATCTTCCTTTATACCCACTGGTATGATCACAAAATGCGACTGCATTATTGGATTTGCAGAAATTTTCAATTGCACTTATCTGCTCCTTTGTCATTTTCTTATGAGATCCGATAAGGACCGCTATTCTGCCATTAGGCAATGGCGGAAAATCACCTGATTGTGTGATGCGCTTAATCACACGAACTTTGGGTAATTCCTGTGTTTCAAACGAACGGCTAAATCTGGTTTCCAAATTAATATGCACAGGGCCGCCTCCATGCCTGTTAAGTTCTAGTATAGCGCTGTTTGCTTTCACTTCACAACTCCACCAATCTTCGTCATCTTTAATTATAGGTAATTCCACACTGTACTTTACAACGTCATTCGGCATCGTACTGCGATCTAATGTCTGCGCTACATGATGACCAACTTTTATAGTTTCCTGCGTTGATGTGACAGCAAGTATCGGTAACTTACGATAAAAGGCTTCTGTCAATCCGGGCATGTAATTTCTTGATGCCGTGGCACCAGTACAACTTAAAACAACAGGCTCACCTGATTCTGCTGCTAATCCGCATGCGATATACGCTGCCGAACGTTCATCAACGGATGAGTAAATTTCAAAAAAAGGATCATTCTGCACGCTTTTAACAAAAGAAATATTTGTTGTACCTGGTGAAGCAATTACTTTTCTAATTCCATGCCCTTTTAGAAGTGCTATTAAAATCTGTGTATTTTTTTCATCGGTATAATATGCTGTCATCTCATTATCCTTTCTAACACTTTTATCCAAGACTTTTTTAAGTACCTATAAATGAAATATCTTAATTTTTGATCGTTACCATTGATTTCTTTTAAATGTGTTCGTTCTTTTGTAAATCTGTCTTTAATCGCTTCATTTTTCCAGTTGATTGGAAGGAAATCCGGATTCTCTATAAAATCAATTAAACATTTTTTTAATCCTATCTTTATAGGAGCAAAATCTTTTGTATTAATAAATTCGTTAATCTTGGTATTATCAAAACTTCGATCAAATAATCTGTCGTATATAATTTGATATTTATTGGTATTCCAGGATTGGTAATCAGATAAATTCTGATAGACCACTTTGGGACGATATCCCAACTTTTCTTCTAAGACTTCCAAATAGATATCTAAGATTTCACCCCATTTATACGAACATTCATTGGTTATATGATATGTTTCCCCTAACGCCTTTTGATTTTGGATAAGACTTGCAATTCCGGCTGCAACATCCAGTCCATAGGTTAAGGTAGTTATATGGTCTCTAATATCCTCAGAAAATACGATTGTTCTTCCGTGCAATGCTCTGTATAGCCACTCTTCCTTTTCTAAATTCCCAAGCTGCAATCTTTTTTCATTGTATGTAATATACGGGCGTATAATCGTCCAATTTTTCTTTTTTGAGGAACGTAAGATATTCTCTTGGCGCGCTTTGGAAAGAGAATACTCTCTTGTATCAAGAAATTCATAATCTTTTGAAGCATCCAGCAATCTTGGGGATTCCTCTGTGATTGCTTCTTTGCTTTCATTGTATACCCTGGCTGAACTTAAAAAAAAGTATTGTGAAGTAGCACCAAGCAGCAAATCAATCCGTTCGGAAAACTGTTCTACCGTATAAACCATAAAATCAACGATGGCATCCCATTGTTCCGATAGAATCTCCATCAGAAATTCTTTGTTTTTTGCATTTCCTTGTCGATATTCAACGTATTCCGTTCCTTCATACTTGCTTCGAGAAGTTACAACTACCCTATGACCTTTATCTGATAAATAATCCGTTAAATGACTTCCCATGGCACCAGTACCACCTAGAAGTAATATTTTCATTTTTTCACCGCCATTATATAGTCATAATATGATTCATTGTTATTCAAAACTTAATTACTGGTATCACTTAACCCCCATATATTTGAAAGGGATATTATGTGTTTAAACTGGATTTTAATAATTGATATGATCTTTTCCTTTCTTTTTCTAAGATTTGATTTACTTTTTCATAGGCAATACTATCATCAAAATTAAAATCAT
>JAAZKM010000239.1 GCA_012799835.1 Candidatus Methanofastidiosia archaeon | reverse complement strand
GTCCGTAGTATCTAATCGAAATCCCGAATATATTTATTATCTCAGGGTCAGGGTTCCAGTGAATATAGTTTAATATCATATCTTATTTTCAATGTTAGTACTGTCGTTTTTTAGCTTTGCGTACAAACGGTGGCAATATGCGGAGGCCGGGATTTCGAAGCTCCAACCTGTCAAACCGTTGCGAATTTGAGTAAATGCACAAAAGTTCAATTTACCCACATCCCCCGGCTTACGTATATTGCGTGTTATGGGCTGGCTTTATGTTCCTAATTGATTATCTTGTTTTTTCATGTATGAGATATAAATCCAAAAATTCAGTAAAATTGAGATTATCCCTCCAATTATTCCTGATAAATAATGAACTACGACTTTTTCAAAACACATTGCACTTATACAATAAATCATTGCTCCGAACATAAAAGCACTTACAAGTTGTATTACATAGAAGCAAACCAATTGCGTACTCCATTTATCGAATGCTGGAGGGAAATTTGTATTTGTATAAAACCTGGTGGCGTTTTCAAATCCAAATGGCTTATGTTTAAGGGCTAATTTTCTATGTTCATTTATATATCTGGCAGTTTTTGCATAATAAACCCTATTGCGTGAAATTAGAAAAGAGGCTAATAGAGAAAAAATATAACTAACACCAAATATGCTTGGAATTAACCATTGATAATTTATTGCGACTAAAGTGTTAACATTATCTGAATCTTTGGCAAAACCATAAATTGCCCACACTGCCGTTATCCCAAGTAATAATTCAATAAAACTAAATTTAGTTATGTCCCAGTTTAAAGAATCATAATGTCTTAATTGTTGGTAGCTTTGGTCAAAGTCATGGCTTAATAACTCATTTCCGTATTTTGACTCATGATTTTGATTTGTTCTAAGTTCCCAAGGCTTGAAATCATCAATACATTTCACAATTTCCTCCCAATCACCATTAAACTGAATTGCTCTATCATCTACATAAACATCTGCATATGGTTTTCCTCCAATCGCGTTCTCAGGCTGATGTGGATTTTCATTTATGTAATCAAATTCAAGTTTATTGTCATTTAAGAACTTTGTAATAAGTTCCGTATTCGTTCTTGTTGTAAAAATAATTATCAACCAGTCATTTTCCTTCAACTTTTGCAGTGCCTCCTTGGCACCCTCTATTGCATCACCAAAGTAAGTTTCACCTTTCCATTCCTCGTAGTGAGCAAGCGTGCCATCAAGGTCAATACATATTATTTTTTGTGCCATATTATTCCCAATTCGTATGTGTTTTAATGTATAATCCAGATGCTGATATTTTAATAAAAATAGAATTATCATTCCGTGTTGTTAGCACATATCTTGTACCAACACTTACTCCATCTAACGTCCTAAAAAACTCAATGCCACCGCCACCGTCTTTAACAGCCTTTGTATATTTATCTGTGCAACTTGTATTTTCGTTATCCTTATCTAATGACTTGTCCGAGATTATACAGATACTTGGTGATATATGGTCAAAAAGAGCACCGCAAAATCCATTTTCTCTCCCATGATGTGATGCTTTTAAGACAGTTGTCCCTTTAATAGCATTAAGAAAGTCCTTATTCTTAAGCATTTCCTCCCAACCAGTAGCCATTAAATCACCAGCCATAAGAACCTTATCATTCTTGTATGAGAGGATAGTAATTATACTCGAAGTATTTGGGTCTGTTTTGTCAAAGGAAGGGTAATACAACCAATGTCCAAAACCATTGGTTATTTGGACAGCACCGTCATCAGGTTTTATTGTCCTATATAATTCTTTTAATTTCTTTATTTTACTCTCATCAGACCTCTTCCATCCAATTTTGCTATTCTCAAATGAATTTGGGTTTGGACATCGAAAAGATTTTATTTCTTTTTTAGAAATTTCTTCAATGTCAAGAAAGTGGTCAGTATGAGGATGTGATATCTGCAATTCATTGATAGTTGAGACTTTCTTTAGAAATTCAGATGGAACAACTGCATCCTTTTCAGAACCACAATCAATTATCATATTTTCAGAATTAGGAGTTTCACAGTAGCAGAAATTGTAGACTTACCCCTTATCAGACAACTACAAAATAGACATTTTTTTTCTTGAACCATATTTCTAAATGCTTTTTCAGTGAGCTGAGAGGTTCTGTCAAGGGCGGCTGAGGAACGAAGCCGTTT
>JAAZKM010000238.1 GCA_012799835.1 Candidatus Methanofastidiosia archaeon | reverse complement strand
CCTGTAAAAATTTACAGTTAAATCGTTTTCCGACTATTTCAGGAAAGGTCAAAGCCCCAAGATTTTTTCCAATATGCCTTGCCCTATTCCCCCATACTACAAATGCCAAAAATATTCCAACAAAAACGTTCATGAATGTAAGCCACAGTAAACCCATACCAAACATGGATGCAGATCCACCAAAACCAACTATGGCGGAAGTGCTGATAAATGTGGCCCCGTAAGATATTGCTATTATGTACGGGTGGACTTTTCTCCCAGCCAGCATATAATCTTCATTATTTTTTGTTTCTTTCCAGCCCCTGTGTGCTAAAAAACCAGTGATAACAAGGTATGCAACAAGTATAATTATAGATATGGCTACATTTTCCATTTATTCACCTTTATTTTCTTTTAGATTAACTAGTGACCACCCTACACACAGTAAGGTTGCTAGAATAGTCAACATATATGCTGACCAAACCCAAGGATCAGAAATTCCTAACATTTTTAATCACATATCTGGTTTCATTTTAATATTTATAAATATTTCGTTTGTTATAAGAATTTTTATATAAAATTATAGTTATACTATAATAACTCCTTTTTATTAAATCAATTAATTAATAATTGCCTAAAATTATTTTATATACAATAACTTTAAATAATATGAAATCTTCTATTTTTGTGATAGCACATTAAAACTAAGATGGGTTTTTGATGGAACTTTGGAATTTTATTTTAAACAGTCAAAAAAGAATGGATATCCTAGATGAATTATCCCTTTCAACTCCCCAAAAAAGTTTAGATATCGCAAAAAAACTTGAAATGCGATGGCAAGACGTTTCTACCCAGTTAAATCTCTTTGTTGAAAGAAAGCTCGCTGTAAAGGATGGAACTCATTTTTATTTATCTAAACAAGGGCAAATTTATAAATCACATATTAAAAATCTCCAAGATTTAGAATCTAACGTGGAGAAATTCTCAGATTTCATCGAAAAGCATAATGTCGGAAAAATTCCAAATTCTTTTGTTAGAGATTTTTTTACTTGGAAAAACAACGAATTGACTCATCTTACGCCCATTGATGTTTTTCCCTTTATATCAAAAAACGTAAAAGATACTGTAAAAGAACACCTCTGCGTTTTTTCTAAAATTTCAAAAGACATCCAAGATATATTTTTAAACGTGTCAAAGACCGTAAATATTAGAGCAATATATCCAATTGAAGAAAAAAACAGTTTTAATAACATAACCTATCCTATTGATTCTCAAAATTACGAGATAAGATTCATTGAAAGAAAAGAGATGTACTGCGTTATGCAGGTATGTGACAGGGAATTTTCATGGGTAGGATTTGAAAACAACGAAAATGAATTTGATTACCTTAATATCATCAGTGGAAAAGGAATACGATTTTTAGACTGGTCAATATCAAATTTTGAATTTTTATGGGGGAACTCCAAGAAAATTTAGGGATGAAATGGATCTTATTAGGAGAATACAAAAAGCATTTGAATTAACAGAGAAGAATTTCAATTCTATAAATATTGAAAGAGCCATTTTTTTATCCTATTTTTGTGATTTAAGGGATTGTAAATTCTGTTATATGTCCACAATTAAAGACAGTCCTAAAAAGGGATTAAGAAGCATTGAATCTGTCTTTGCAGAGACTTTTCTTGTTAAAATGGTTAATTGGAAAGTAGAGTTCCTTTCTTCGGGGTATGGTGTTTATGACATCAAAAAAATTTCAAATATTGCAAAAGGAGTGGCATCTATAACCGGGGAGCCTGTATGGCTAAATACAGGGGTACTTGATAAAAAGGCCCTATCATTATTTGAAAATGAAATTAGAGGTGTGACGGCATCAATAGAAACGTTTACTGAAGAGCTGTTTACTAAACTATGTCCATCAAAGAGCTGGGATAAATTGATGAACTTCTTAGATAATGCTTCTGATTTAAACTATAAAAAAGGACTAACCATCATACTGGGCGTCGGTGAAAAAAGAGAAGATCTTGCAAATCTTTTTGATATAATTGGAAATTACAAAATAGATAGGATTACATTTTACTCTTTAAATCCTCACAAAGGAACGCCCTTTGAGAATTTTGTATCACCCCCCTCTTTGTATTACGTTGATGTTGTATCTGAAACAAGGATTATGTTCCCAGAAATTGAGATTATCACAGGAATTTGGTCGGATAGGGTGCCTCTTGTCGGTCCACTATTGCTGGCAGGATCAAATGGCATTACTAAATTTCCCTGGCAAAAGTTTTATGGCTCAAATCTTGGTAAATCTCTCACTTCTGAAATACTTGAATTTCAAAAAATATCAAAGAGACGATTTGAGGGCAGCATGACGGATATTTCTTTGCTAAAAAACAAACTAGAATTTCCCAAAAATCCGATCTACAAAAATGAATTTATTGAAAAAGAGATCCTTGAAAATTCAGAGAAAATAAGAGATAGAATGGACTCATATATTTTGGAATTAGGGGCGCATAATAAAATCAATTTTTAATTCTAATAATGCCATTAACATTTGGCCAATAATAAATGCTTCTATAATTATCTGATGATAGGGGCTAGGCACATTATTATATCTACGTATGTATATTTTTATTAGTCTTTACTATTTTAATGAATCAAAGAACATTTTCAAATCTTTTTTAATAGGCTCTGGTAAGTGATGCCACCTGATGCCACGGATCGCACCTTCCAAAGCCTGAAGCATACTAAAACATGCGGTGTCATCAATAGATCTTATTCGAATAAATGCCTCTTTACTGCCTATCTTAGTTAGTTCTTCAGGTGTATTTATACCAGCTGCAATGAGTTTCTTACTCCCTTCTTTTCCGATATTTGGCATTTCAGTTAGCCCCATAATTAACAACTTCTTTCAGATTTTCGCCTTTCTTCAAAATACTTTCTTTCTTCTATGAGGTCTAAGATCAACTTATCAAAAGTCCATTCAAAATTATGCTCAGTCAAAGCACAAAACAAGGGCTTTGGAATGTTGATGGCGGAAAAATTATGCAATAAATACCTTATCTCCTCATCTATAAAATCCAGAAGCATCAAAACTTTTTCTACTTTTTCTTCAAAAAAAGAATTCTCATTGCTCTCGATAATATCTGACACTTTGATGTTTTCCTTCCCAGAAGCAGAAATTATTTGTAAATTCACATCAAGTTTGGTGTTGATGAATTCTTTTAATTTAGATACATCTGATTCTGAATACCCGTAAACAACTATATGCTTTTGCTTATTCATCAAAGAAGATTATTTTTTAACTTTATAACCTCTTTGTATGTATTAGGAAAATACAGCTAAAAATAGAGATCTTTTTTCAAAAATGGGACCATAGCTAGTTTTAGTGCAGATACGTATAGTTCTTTTCTTTCAACAACTCCTTCGGTCAAAAAACCAATGGCCCCACCCTTTCTTTTTATGTCAAGATCGCCAGTTAGTTCAGCCATCACATCCCCCAGTTCGCTTCCATCCAATAGCTCATCTATAGCGTCACTCCATATTTCAAACATAGGGGATACTCCAAATCCTGAGTTGCCTTTGTCATCCATTATACATACGGCTCCTATGCCAAACCACTTAGAATAAATATTGATAATTCCGCCTTCAATACCTACAAAAAAAGATGCATTTATTCTGGCCTTCTCATTTAGGATTTTTAGAACTTTAGCGCGATGTTCAGCACCTTCAAATGTTTCTTCATCGATTGGTTGGGTAGGAACAGAACTATTTACTTCAATTCCTTCTACGTCTATATCCTTATAGTAACAAGAAAATGCTTCCCGTGTAGCTTCAATCTTTACAGGATTTTTAGAGCCTACTAGTACTTTCATCAATACAACTATAAAAATATTACTTATATATCTTCTGGAAACTTAAGGAGATGTCTGTTGTTGTGCAAATAGACTAAAAACTTAAATCTATCTAATTGTATGGATCAGCACTAAAAAATAATGCCGTAAATTAAAAGTACTTTATATTGGGGATATTGCATTTTTGATCACCAGTGATTTTTGGTGTAAAGAGAGAAACTAAAACGGGCAAAAATATATTCAAACACCATGGCAATCAATAACAGCTGGCGTAAAACTAAAAGAAGAATTGAATTAAATAATTTAACAAAGCAATTATAATGTGCATGATTGTGTAATTAAGCACTTTGACTACTATATATAAAGGGCTTATATTTTTTTCCAAAAAGTAGCATTTGCAATTTGTAAAAATGCCACATAATGCAAAAATTCAATCATTGATTACTTTACTATAATTTTTTGATCTTTTTGACCTCTGTAGATAGCTTGACTTCTGAGAAACAGCTTTCAACTAGTCATCTTTTACTATAGCCATATTTTTCTTTTAAGCACCCTTTCTTAAGCTCTTTTTAGCTTGATCAAGCACTTTTCATAAAAAGGATTTGTGGCTACGTGTGATAGGACTTTTTATTATTTTAAGGGTATACTATACTTTTTATGACAACAATGAATATGCTTTTTATCAAACGCACGAATCTTCTTTTAAAATTGACATTGAAATATCGTGACCAGAGTATGATTTGAATATTATGGGGGATTAATTACTCAGTCAAAGCACCATCTACCGATAACTTTATATTAATTAGAGTCATATTCAATAAGTCGTATTGCTATTTAATTATAAAAAAAGGGGAATTAAATGAAAAAAAAGATAAGCTTATCTATTTTGCTTATAATGGCAATTTCTTTGTCTACCGCCTTTGGGGCAATAGGGAAATGGAATGCGGGAGATCCATACATTCCATGCTACCAATTGGAATCTGTATATAGTTACCATACGACGGCTATAGCTCCAGGCCAAACGATATCTTTTGACATTCCGTCATGCTCACCATCGAAAACAATCCAGATTGGGGGTCCGGAAGAGGTAGAAACCAAAAATTCCCCAACATATGGGTATGAATGTTCACTTTCATCAGACCAGGGATGTTGCATCGACGATGAGGGTAGATACTATATTCTAGTCTGTGGTGATTATAATGAGAATAACGACAACTATAATAGTAACTTTAAAGTAGTTACCTATGATGCACATGGGCAAATAATCAATAATGATGACGGGGTTTTTCAAGATAATGGTTGTTTAAAAATTCCCATTTATGATAATGGAAGAAAAGCTACACGATTTGAAGTTACAAATATGAGTGGGCCTGAGCCTCAAGGTCATTTTGTTATTTATTCAGTTAATCCTACTATATATACAGTTACGCCCACTATATATTATGCATGTTGCTATGACTGCAGGAAGAAAGTAGGGCTGCCAGCAACAATCCTATACCCAAAAGTCGACATAGAAAACTTTGCAGTGGCAGGTGGTACAACAGTAATAAACGATGGAAAACTGCTGACAAATCTCACTCTTTCTCAGGCACACAGCAGACATCCATCCAGATCGAGAACAGAGGGATGTTCTCACAAAACGACGCAAGAGCTAAATTTGAGGGACTGCCAGAGGGAGTGACGGTATCAATAACACCTGAGACTCAAAAGCTTAAGGCAAAGAAAATTGGAACTTACTCCGCAACATTTACAGTCGGACCAAATGTGCCATCTGGCAAATACCAGGTTACCCTAGTCGCATACTCTGAAAAAGGGGTCTTTGACAAAATAACATTTGATTTCATAGTTCCATAAAATTAATTTTTAATTTTCCTATTCTTTATTTAATTTATAGCTATAGCTTTATTCAAAACAATGGATTACTTTAACTTATTTCTGTTTTAAGCTAGCTATTGCGGTTTGCTACAGCAGTAGAACGTTTCGTTTCTTTTCAGATCTCGTCAAATCATTTAGCTGTAATTTCTTTGCCAAATTAGCACTTGGCCGAGGAAAGATATTAGCAGTCACAAAAAATTTTTTTTCAAATGCTGAAAGCTCTTGTCTTGCACCATAGTCATATCACCTATAATAAGCCTAATCTTTGCGATTGTCTATTCAACAAGATTTATAACAAAAAGACTTATATAGGGATTTATAACTTAGTGTTTGGTACTATGAGTATAGAGCCATCTAATGCAAACAAAATGGTCAAAAAAGACTCTTTTCTTAGATTTTGGTGGTGGCGATACTAAGCGAACCTACATTAGGTTTACGCTTACCCATAGGACTTTGTATATAAAATAACATCTATAAATCTTTAGAAGTTTTTTTATTAGATTAAATATTTTATGAACATTAATGAAATAGAGGGAGGATAACTATGGAAAAAACCAAAATATTTTTGGACGAAAACGACATGCCAAAAAGATGGTATAATATACAGGCAGATTTACCAAAACCTCTGCCACCAGTATACAGCCCAAGAACCTTAAAACGGGCTACATTGGAAGAGCTTTCAGTACTATTTCCAATGGAAATACTAAAACAGGAAGTATCGCAAGAAAGATGGATAGATATCCCACAAGAAATACGTGACATTTATGCAGTATGGAGGCCTTCTCCGCTTTACAGAGCAATAAGGCTTGAGAAGGCACTTAAAACACCTGCAAAAATATACTTTAAATGGGAAGGTGTATCTCCTGCAGGCAGCCATAAACCAAATACAGCTGTACCCCAGGCTTACTACAATATGAAGGAAGGTACACAAACTATAACAACTGAAACTGGTGCAGGCCAATGGGGATCTGCACTAAGTTATGCTACGAGCTTATTTGATATAACATGTAGAGTTTACATGGTGCGGGTAAGTTATGAGCAGAAACCATATAGAAGAAACCTTATTCACTTATGGGGTGCTGAGGTATTTCCAAGTCCAAGTAATAAAACTAATGCAGGAAGATCCATTCTAAAAGAAAATCCTGAGCATCCAGGGAGTCTTGGAATTGCAATCTCTGAAGCAGTTGAAGATGCGGCCACCCACGAAGATACAAAATACTCTCTTGGGAGTGTTTTAAATCATGTTTGTATGCATCAAACTGTAATAGGTCTTGAATCAAAAGAGCAATTTAAAATGGAAGATAGATATCCTGACATAGTCATTGGCTGTGTTGGGGGAGGTTCCAATTTTGCCGGTATTTCTTTCCCCTTTCTGTATGATAAATTAAAAGGGAATAAAAAGGATCTTAGAGTTATAGCAGTTGAACCACAATCATGTCCGACCTTGACTAAAGGTCTTTATGCATTTGATTATGGGGATTCAACTAAACTAGGTCCAATTGCAAAAATGTTTACCTTGGGTCATGACTTTGTTCCCCCAGGCATCCATGCAGGAGGATTAAGATATCACGGGGCTTCACCAATTGTAAGTGCACTAAAAGACCAAAATATCATAGAGGCCCAAGCTTACTATCAAACAGAAGTATTTGAAGCAGCAATGCTTTTTGCACAAACTGAAGGTCACGTACCGGCGCCAGAAACAGCACATGCAATAAAATCTGTAGTGGAAGAGGCTAAAAAGTGTAAGCAGACAGGAGAAGAAAAGGTCATTTTATTTAATGCAAGCGGGCATGGACATTTTGATCTCACGTCATATGAACTATATCTTAGTGGAAAACTGACTGACTTTGAATACCCTACAGAACTTGTAAAACAGTCGCTTAAAAAGCTTCCAAAAATAACGGAGGATTAATCCTCCATTTTTTTATTTTTGTGATATGATGAAAACTCTTGGATTATTAATTAATCCCATTTCGGGAATGGGGGGCTCAGTAGGATTAAAAGGAACAGATGGGTTTTATGAAAAAGCTTTAGAGCTTGGTGCCGAAAAAATATCAAAAAAAAGAGCTGAAATATTCTTTGAGTCTCTTGGCAACGTAAAAGATGTAATGTTTTTAGTTCCTTCTGGCGAGATGGGAGAAGACCTAATAAAAAACAAGAGTTTTCAATATGAAGTAGTTTATTCAATTAATGGATTAACAAGTAGGATAGACACTCTAAAGACACTTGAAGAATTCAAAAAGAGAAAAGTTGATATAATTATATTTTGCGGCGGCGACGGAACTGCAAGGGATATGTATGAAGCAGTAGCTACAGAAATCCCTGTAATCGGAATCCCTGCAGGCGTGAAAATGTTTTCATCTGTATTTGCAATTAATCCTAAGGCAGCAGCAGATATACTTAAAGCTTTTTTAGATGGAAGCTCAAAATATAAAGACTCTGATGTATTGGATATAGATGAAGAGAGTTATAGGGCGGATAAATTTAAGATGAAATTATATGGTTACTTAAAAACACCATACATTCCTAACTTGATTCAAGACGCGAAGGCTTTATTTGAAGGTCATGATGAAGAAGTGGCAAAAGAAGGCATAGCCGTTTTTGCTAGTGAATTTATGTCTGATGGGTCCTTATATATTGTTGGTGCTGGTTCTACAACAGCAAAAATTGCAGAAGTGATGAGCATACCAAAGACCATACTCGGAGTAGATTTGATAAAAGATGAAAAATTGATTGCAAGAGATGTCAATGAAAAAAATATTTTAAATCACATAAAAAATGAAAAAAGTGTGAAGATAATAGTAAGCCCTATTGGGGCACAGGGATTTGTTTTTGGTAGAGGAAATCAGCAGATTTCAAGTAAGATTTTAAGAAAAGTTGGGAAAGATAATATTATAATAGTAGCAACACCTCAAAAACTTGAAAATACGCCATTTTTACTTGTTGACACTGGTGATACAGAGCTTGATGATATGTTATCAGGAAAAACTCTTGTCATATGTGGTTATAGAATGGCACAAAGAAAGGAAATAAGGAAAGATTAAATTTAAAAAGTAGTAAAATCAGGTTATTCTGATACTATGGACGAATCAGTTGTCACTCCTTGGGAAGTTGAGGGGGAAATTGACTATAACAAGTTAATTAAACAGTTTGGTACTGATGTTCTTACTGAAGAATTGTTAACTACGATAAAAAAATACACCGGAGATTTACATCCATTCCTTAGGAGAAAATTATTCTTTTCGCACAGAGACCTTGGATGGATTTTAAAAAAATATGAAGATGGAGAAAAATTTGCACTTTACACCGGAAGGGGACCTTCTGGCCATACGCACATTGGGCACCTAATTCCCTGGATATTCTGCAAATGGCTTCAAGATAAATTTGATTGCGAGTTTTATTTTCAGATGACTGATGATGAAAAATTCTTGATGAGACCAGATTTAACGCTTGAGCAAACTCATGCATTTGCTTATGAAAATGCACTTGATGTAATAGCTTTAGGATTTGATCCAAAAAAAACTTTTATATTTTCCAATCTAGATTATGCTAAAACTATGTATAAAATATCAATACAAGTTGCAAAAAATGTAACTACGTCTACAGCTAAGGCCGTCTTTGGATTTAAGAATTCAACTAATATTGGCATGATATTTTTTCCTTCTGTCCAGACCGCACCTTGCTTTCTACCTTCAATCCTAAAAGGACATAATGTTCCGATTTTAATTCCGGCAGCCATTGATCAAGATCCTTATTGGAGAATTGCGCGAGATGTTGCACCAAAGCTTGGATACTATAAGCCTGCTGCAATACACAATATGTTCCTTCCAGGTTTAGAAGGCCCAAGTGGTAAAATGTCAGCATCTAAGAGCGATACTGCAATTTTTTCAATTGATCCACCAAAAGAAGTAGATAGAAAGATAAAAAAAGCATTTACTGGTGGAGGGCAGACTGTAAAAGAACATAAAGAAAAAGGTGGCAATCCCGGGGTATGCACAATCTATCAGTATTTATATTTCATTTTTGAAGAGGACAATCAAAAGATAAAGGAAATACATGATGGATGTAAGAGTGGGGAAATATTCTGCGGAGAATGTAAAAATCTATTAAGTGAGAAACTTGTTAAATTTATCACAAAACACCAAGAAAACAGAGAAAAAGCAAAAGACACACTAGATGAATTCCTCCTAAAAGATTGAATTAATTTCAATATTCCTAGATCAACTGAATCGAAACTAAGAGCACTTAAAGCTAAAATTAGCGTTTAATTTTCTAAAAGCACAGATTCAAAAATAATTTACTATGTGATCCCATTTATCCATCTATTTCATCTAGAATTTTTTTCCATATTTTAATTATCTTTGATGAAAGTGGTGAGTCTGAAACTTCAAGTAATGTCTTGCGCGATACTATTGCAGAGTTTACAATTGGATCGTAAGGTAATTCACCAATAATTGCAATATCATTGAGAGCACAATATTCCCTAATCTTTGAAGCATTGAAGGCATTAATATCAGATTTATTTATACATACTACAGATTTAACTCCAAAGTGTTTGTTCACCTCAAATACTCTTTTAAGATCCTGAATTGCGGAAAAAGTAGGTTCCGTTACAACAACAGCAAGATCAACCCCTGTGATGGTAGAGATTAGAGGGCATCCAATTCCGGGCGGCCCATCAATAAGTATTAAGTCATTGCTATTCTTGATTGAAACTTCTATTGCATTTTTCCTTACCTCGTTTACTAATTTTCCAGAAGATTCCGCTCCAGGTTTTAAAAATGCATGTGACAAAAATCCAAAACGTGTTTTAGATATGTAAGTGTAACCAGATACTCTGTCTTTCATAACTATAGCTTTTTCAGGACAGACTAAACGGCATACGCCACAGCCTTCACAAAACGATTCTTTAATTTCGATTTCTTTAGTGATTGCGTCAAATTTACATCCTAGATAGCATTCCATACAGCCGGTACACTTACTTTTATCTACATGGGCTATCTTTGAACCTATAAATTCTTCAGTTTTTAATATTGTTGGGTTCAGAACTATGTGCAGATTTGAGGCATCGACGTCACAATCTGCAATGACAGCATTTTTTGCTAAAGTTGAAAAGGCTAATGCTAATGAGCTCTTCCCCGTACCTCCTTTGCCACTAACTATAGCAATCTGCTTCATGTTACCATCATCTTAATATTATTAAAAGTGTAAACAAGCTGCTTAGATATTTCAGGAAAACAATCTATAAAAGATTCTCCTTTAGAATACAACTTCGCAATATCTTTGTTATAGGGTATTTTGAGCAATATAGGAATCCCCTCTTTTTTACAAAAGACTTCAATTTCATCATCGCCTATCCCATCACGATTAATTATAACTCCAAAAGGCATATCCATTTCTTTCAATGCTTCTACGGCTATCTTTAGATCATTGAATCCAAAAGGGGTTTGTTCTGTGACTAGGATACAAAAGTCAGATCCATTTACCGCTTCAAGAAATGAACAAGAAGTTCCAGGGGGGCAATCTAGTATTGTATCAATGTCTGCCCTTATTTGATACTTTAGTGACTTTATTATGGGCGTTGGTCGACTTTCTCCAATATCTAAAAGTCCATCATAAAATAAAATATTGCCTTTTTTTCCTCTTCTTATATGTCCAATCTTTTTATCTTTCCAACTTATGGCATCATTTTGGCATACTAGTTTACACCCTCCACAAGAATGGCATAAGCTTGGGAATATCTTTATTCCAGAAGAGAGATCCACTATTGCATTAAAGTTACAAAAATTTGCGCACGCTCCACAACTTAAACACCTTTCAGGATCAATTTGAGGTATCTCTACGTTAACATCTTGACTGTCTTCTATATCGGCCTTGATAAAAATATTGTCATTTGGTTCTTCGACGTCACAATCTATCAATTGAACTTGACCTAGGCTCAATGCCAAATTAACGGATACTGTAGTCTTACCTGTGCCTCCTTTGCCACTTGCTATTGAAAGTATCATCTTCTCACTTGATTAGAAAAAGAAAATTAATGGTGACAATTTCCTTTATTGTGGTCACCAAACTTATGTTCACTACATGAATCACTAAACGTGGCCTTTTTTAATTTCATGTTTTTATAATCAGATATGGAACTCTCGACAGTTCCAGTTGCCCCAATATATACTTCGATTCCATACTCAACAAACATACTTAGAGCTCTTTTTCCCAAACCTCTGCATATTAGAACGTCGACTTTTTCTTTTTTCATGATTTCGGGTGGGTGTCCAATTCCACCCATATGTTCACTGGAATTATCTACTATTTTTATATTACTAGTCTCTATGTCATATATTGTATAAGTTAGCGTCCTTCCAAAATGCTCGCCTATTGACTCATATATTCCTGCATATCCATTTGTCGGAAAACAAAGTTTCATTTAATCATCGCCCCATCATACCCGAATGGGTTCTGACATTCGGTGAAGATGCTTTAGAATAGTTGCCCTCTTTAAAATTTTCAATGGCCTTTCTTACTATTCCTTTGGCTCCTTGTATAATGTCTATTCCCTCTGCATCTAAAACTTGAAATGCATTGGGGCCTATATTCCCACATATAACTACCTTAATTCCTTTCTTAGCTAAATTTTTAGCAGCCTCTATGCCAGATCCACTTGGGGTAGATGCGGATGGGTTTGGAAATACTTCAAGATTATTTGTTTCATCATCAAAAATTAAGAAATAATTACATCTTCCAAATCTTTGATCTATTTCTGAATCTATTTCTGTTCCTGTTGAAGATATAGCTATTTTCATTATAATCCCTGTAAATTTCTTATCATTGTGGATCCACATTTAGGACATTTTTTGTCCAAGCATGGAATTCCCCTCACATGTGGCTCCTTATGCCCACATTTAGTGCAGATACAATCTCTCTCTGGGCCCCTACCATAGCGATATCCAGCCATTTTATTCAACATCTTCTGAAATTTTATTTAATCTTGCTTCTAGCTGTTGGATTTCTTTCCTCAAAAGATCTATGTTTTCTGCAAGAATTTTTTTCTCTTCTTCTTTGGATATTAATCCTTCTTTAAAAAACTCAGACTCTATCAGATATGCACATAGTCCTCTTCCAAGGCCTCCTCGGCCTCTTCCTAGGCCTGCAATTCTGTAGTCTGGATAGTATGGATATCTCCCGCAATATGCGTGAAATCCCCTAGGTAATGTTCTTCCCCACATTTTACTCACCAAACGAATATATATTCATTATTATATAAAGATTTCGGTTGGCCTTATTCTTGATATACTCGGCCAATTTAAATTAATGAAATTCAATAGTTTATACAATGATATAAGTATTTTATATATTATTGACATTAATGTTAGTCTATAAAACCAAAAGATTTATATACTAATGATTATCAATATTAGTAACTAACATTTGAGAGATGGTAGTTAGCACTAAAAGGTGAAAAAATATGGGATGGAGAAGACAATTTGAAACTAGAGAAAGGCGTATCAACGAATTAAGACTTCTTCTAAAACAAAAACTAAACAGTGGAAGGGATTATTTCATTCAGGAACTTGTTAATGATACAGATATACCAAGAAGTACTGTTGAAAGATACCTTTACGAATATCTAAACGATGAAGTTGAAATTTATTATGAAGGACCTTTAAAAAAGATACGCTATAAGGGCAGAGGAAATTAGTTTAAGAAAAGGTTTTTAATCTTTTCTTTTTTAATAATTTTTTAAAATCACATTTATATTTTTATACAATATCATTTTTCTTTAAGCAAGCATTATATGTATTTATTTTCTTGCCATGAATTCTGTATTGATATAACTAAAAAACATAATAACTATATGAGTTCGTTAAAGTAAAATTTATATTTAACATCCTCAATTATATTAATTAAGGGAGTGATATTATGGTAGAATTTTGGATGCAAAGAAAGATAGCAATATTTGCATTTAACGGAGATCCAATGTGCGTAATACATGCACTGATAAACACACTTGAGTTTCATGCAAAAGGTTATGACGTAAAACTTATTATTGAGGGCTCTGCTACAGGGCTTATTGGGAAACTAAATGAGGCAAACAATCCACTTCATTATTACTATACAAAAGCAAAGGAAGAGGGATTAATAAGTTGTGTATGCAAGGCATGTGCTACAAAAAGTGGGACTATTGGGAAAGCAGAAGAACAAGGTTTACCTCTTTGTGATGAATTATTTGGCCATCCTAGTATGGCAAAGTATATGGAAGAAGGGTATGATATTATATCAATATGATTTAGTATTTAGGCGATAAATATGGTTTGTATTTTGATGTGGGTCGCACAAGAGAGATTTAGGGATGAAGAGCTTTTTATCCCTAAATCATTGTTTGAGGAAAATGAGTATACTGTTACAGTAGTTTCTCATAACGGTGGAACCGCTTTGAGTAAATTTGGAAAAATAATTGAAGTAAAAGGGATAGATGATATTAAAATGGATGATTATGATGCCTTTCTACTAGTGGGAGGTCCTGGAACTTTTAGTCTTACCGATGATAAGATACTTCATAGCCATATTAAAGATGCCATAAAAAAGATACCCCTCTTAGGGGGCATATGTTATGCGCCAAATATTATGGCCAGAGCCGGGGCATTAAAAAATAAAAAAGCAACTGTATGGGGAGATCAAGAAATTTTTGACAAGGAAGGCGTTATCTTCGATAGCAAAGATATTGTAGTAGATGGGAACATAATAACTGCAAATGGCCCAGATGCGGCGCAACTATGGGCCAAAGCTATAATCAATTATATTAAAAATGAATTAAAAAAATAAATTATACTATAAGAAGGACGAGCTGAAGTCAATTAAAATTTTTCTTAATATTTTCTACAGAACTTTAAAGCCTCCGGTATTCTTTGAAGCATATCAGATCCCCTAAAATTCATACTCATTTCCATAGATGTGATGTCTCCTGCTATGCCATTTAAGAACGTTCCTGCACATGCAGCTTCCAATATTGTACCTTTGTTAGAAAAAGCAGTTATTAATCCTGATAAGATGTCTCCAGTTCCACCTGTCGTCATACCTGCGTTTCCAGTAAAGTTTTTAATAATTCTTTTTCCATCAGAGATTAAATAAACTTCACCTTTAGCTACTATTGTAATACCATATTTTTCAGAGTTAATTAGTATATTGCCTTCAGTTAAATGTTCACCAAACAACATTCGGTATTCAGAGAGGTGGGGCGTTATACACACATCGTTTTTCTTTAAGATTTCGAGATTCCCTTTAACAGCAAAAAGCCCATCTGCATCTATTACTATCTTCTTGCAAGTGATATTTTTTAAAAACTCAATAACAGCCTCGATAGATTCTTTACATCGCCCCATGCCAACACCCAAGAGTATGGAATCAGCTTTTTCAGAAAGATTCATTAGATATTCAACATCTTCTAAAACGAAATTCCTTTTTTCTGTGGAATAAACTATATGATCGGGAGAATAAGACTTTATCACTTTGGCACATTTATTTGGCGATACAACATATACTAAATCTGATAAATATGATGCCGCAATAGAGGAATATATTGGTGCTCCATGGTATTCTTCCGATCCACCAATTATTAATACTCTACCATTATCCCCCTTATGGGAATCACTTGCCCTAAAATTAAGTTTATTTACATATCCTGGGCCAGTAAAGTCATTGAATTCTTTTGGTATACCTATATCAATTACAGCTGTAGCTCCTTCTTTTGGTGTGTGCAGAGATATAACGACATTTGGTATAAAATACGGAGAACCCACATCAATTGAAATCTTAATTCCATTGATCTCGTTTATTCTATTGATAACGTCAGAGAATGGGCGCCTAAGCGTTCCTTTGACTCCAACACCAAAAATAGCATCAACGTAAATTTCAAAATCTGATCTTATTTTTTCTACATCTGAGGAGTCTTTAAGTAGTATCTTTTCAATATTTAGGTGTTTAAGTAGATTCCAGTTTAAACGTGCAGCACCTTCTTTTATGTCCAATGGATCTCCGATTAAATACACTGTGACTCTATTTTCTTTAGACAAATATCTCGCACAAACAAACCCATCCCCCCCATTATTACCAAGCCCACAGAAAACGGCTATCTTGTTTCTAGTTCCAAATCGCTTCTCAATTTCTGATGCCACTCCTCTTCCTGAATTTTCCATAAGAATATCGGTATCTAATCCATAATACTTACAATTTGAATCAATAACGTATGTGTCCATGTTATCCCACAATAATTTAAAAATTTGAATAAATAAGTTTTTGCATATTGGGTAATTTTATATATTATCTGAATAAGCATTTCTTATGGTAAAAGCCTTAGAATGCGAGAGATGTGGATTTAAAGAGTATCTATTGACAGAAGAAAAGAGCTATGATAAATGTCCGTCCTGCCAATCAATAGTCATACTCCAAGAAAAGAATGAGTTGCCTGAACAATTACAAAAGATAGCCAATATAGCGAATCAAAACTTTACTTATGGAAACATTAAAATAGATAATTACTCAGTCTTTTTTGAAACAGATGAGCTTTATAAAACCCCTGAAGATGTAATATCATCTTTCGAGAAGATCGATTTTTACCCGTTTATGCGAAGAGAAAAGGGGAAACTTATTGTAACACTTAGACCTTCCCCACCAAAAAAAGAGTTCTCATATAAGAAAAATCTGATTTTATTTCTATTGACGATTATTTCAACTACAATCGCTGGATATTTTATGGCTGTACCGCATATTGAATATGGATCTATAACAAATCCTTGGATTGGTGCCATAACTTTTTCCTTTTCTATAATGCTAATCTTGGGATCACATGAAATGGGGCACTACCTAATAGCAAGAAAAAATGGTGTTGATGCTACGCTTCCTTATTTTATACCTGCACCTTTTATACTAGGTACAATGGGGGCGGTAATTAACATAAGATCGTTTATCCCGAACAAAAATAGTGCAATTGAATTGGGCCTTTCGGGCCCCCTTGCAGGCATACTGGTGGCCATACCAATAACAATCGTTGGGATTAAGCTTTCACCCATTGTTCCAATTACAGTTTTTGGCGAAAGCTCATTATTTTTGGGAGAGCCACTTATATTTCAACTAATTGCCAATTCAATTGTAAACGTGGCTGAAGGATATTCCTTATACCTCCATCCAGTTGCATTTGCCGGATGGGCAGGTATTTTTGTAACTATGTTGAATTTAATTCCAATGGGCCAACTTGATGGAGGCCACATTGCAAGAGCTGTATTAGGGCCTACATACCACAGGTACCTATCATTTATTGTTGCAATATCCCTTTTTTTCATTGGAATATTCACATGGGCAGGTTGGAGCCTTTGGGGAATAATCGGATTTTATTTGGCATATAGGGGTCATCCTGGGTCGATGAATGAGATAACTCCTTTAGACGAAAAGCATTGGATTATGGTCGGAATCGCAATAATTCTATTTATAGTGTCTACGATGGTTGTACCTATAAAGATGGGCTAAAGATGATGTATGATTGAATACCTTAAATATGAAGTTAAATTCATTTAACCCTAATAGACTGACGCTAAGCAAATGGCACTAATAATGGATATTTTAATATAGAAATAATCTTGCATATCTTTCTATTTCTTAAAAAGGCATCATGGTGCAGTACTTTTCAGATTAGTAAGGGTAGGATCAAAAGATTACCTATTACAACCTACACCGATTAGGATAAAGAAGTAATAAGTTAGTGCCGTGAAATACTGAAGCTATGCAATAGATAATAAACCTTAACTTTAAAAAGTATCATTTGTTTATAGTAAACATGCCTAAACACCTTGTTATTATAGGTGCGGGAGCTGCTGGATTACCTGTGGCATCTCAAGTTAGAAAAAAAAACAAAGATATAGATATTACTGTTATAACTGATCGTAAATATTTTGCATATAGTCCTTGTGGAATTCCTTTTGTTTTTTCTGGAATGATTACTTCATTTGATACCCTCATTCTTAGGGATAATAAGTACTATTCTGAGATGAACATTAACATACTTAACGAAACTACAGTTGATAAAATAGATTTAGATACAAATGAGGTATTTTTTGGTAATGAGAAACTTAAATACGATATCTTAGTTCTAGCTACTGGAGCAAAACCTATAATCCCCCCTATTCCAGGGATAAATCTGGAAGGAATTTATTTCTTAAATTCATTAGAAGATGCTTTAAAAATATCTGACGCATTAAAAAATACAAAATCTCCAACAATAATAGGTGCAGGGGCCATTGGCCTTGAGATGGCACATGCTTTTCTTAAAAAAGGTCTTAAGTCAAGGCTAATTGAAATGAAGGATCGAGTTCTCCCCAATATGTTAGATAAAGATATGAGCAGTATCGTAGAAGATTACTTATCCTCACTAAATATGCACATTCATACATCTACAGTCGCTTCATCCTTTATAGGAAGTAAAAAGGTAACTCATGTCAAGGCCAATGGAAATGAGTTTGAGACAGATTTAGTTTTAGTGTCCGTAGGAGTAAGGCCGAATGTAGAATTAGCGAAAAATGCCGGAATTGAAACTGGGATCACAGGTGCAATTGTAACAGATGCTTCATTGAGGGTGAGGCGACATGGAAAATACCTTAAAAATGTTTACGCATGCGGTAATTGTATCGAGGTCACAGATATAATAACTCATAAATCTACAATTAGTGCTTTGGGCTCGACAGCAATTAGGCAAGGTGTTCTAGTTGCAGATAACATATTGGGCAAAAATTCTGTTTTTGGTTCTATATCAAGCCCAAGTATTGCAGTAATTGGTGAATTAGAAGTTGGTACAGTTGGGATCACAAAAGAAAGGGCACTTGAATATGGAATTAGCCCTATTGAAGGCAATGCAAAAGGGCTAACACGTGCTAAGTACTATCCTCGGGGGGAGGATATATATGTTAAAATCCTATCAGACAGCGACTATAGGGTAATTGGTGCCCAAGTCATATCTAAAGAAGAGGTAAAGGGAAGAATCGATGCAATGGCGCTTCTCATAGGGAGAAAAACAACTGTCCATCAACTTGCAACATCAGAAACATCTTATGCCCCACCAATATCTAGTGCTTTAGATCCAATTACGATGGCGGCAAGGAAACTAATAGGATCGGACTAGTGAGTCAATATTTTAAAAACAATAATATATTAGACACACATTCAATTTAAGTAATTTTTATATAGAGATACAATATCAAAAAAATATGATTAAAAGGTATTTTGTAATTTTATTTTTACTATTTGGCATATCATTTTCAACCTTCATGATAGTTGAACAAACCCAAAAATTAAATTTACAATTAAAGTTAAATAAAGATTTAGAAGATACATTAAAACAATCATATTCCAATCTTAAAGAAACTAATGCAACATTCATAGAAAAAAAATTAATATTATTAGTAAAAATACAACATAAAAATGAACTAAATGAAGCAGAAAAAAATCTTTTAAATTTACAGAACAAGCTAAATCAGGATGTTTATTCTTATTCTATATATGAATCTAAAGATCCACGTGAATTTGTTGACGTCAATAACTCAAGCGTTTTAAAAGTATTGGAGCAAATAACTAAATCCAATATGGGAAGCAACGAAAAAGCCAAAGCTATATTCAACTATGCACGAGATGAAATTGTCAAAGAAGATAAGCTTACAAGAAATGGCAGAATTGATTACTGGAATTACTCTAAAAATACTATCGATAATAAAAAAGGGAGCTACGAAGATAAAATAATTTTGCTAGCATCTCTTTTGAGGTCTGTTGGATTCAATGAGAATGATGTAGAAATAGTAGGTGCAAAAGTCAATATGCGTGAATCAACTTTTTCCGATATGTGGGTGGAGCTAAAATTAGGTGGGAGAACTTATTTGCTTTTGCCAAGAGAAAATAATAGCTTTGATTCATTCAATAAAGATGACATTTACAAATTATACAGAATCCAAGAGTTATTTAGGTTCAATGACAAAATCATTTTGAGGTACTAAATTGAAAACAAAGTCATTTAAGATCTTAATAATTGCATTGATGATTATAACCTCCTCGTTATTTTTAGGATACGTGATTAAGCGTTATCAATATAATTCTACCTTACTACAAGAAAAAAAACTAAAAGATGCACTATTTCAACATACAAAGGAACAAGCCAATCTTGAAAATGAACTAAGAAATATTGACAGTTTGATAGTGGAAGAAGATCAGAATATTCTCGATATAGAAGCAAAAATTCTCCTAAGGACCCAGAATATTAATCGATTAGAGGAACAAATAACAATTTACGAAAAATTAAAAAAATATGATGTAACGGTTTTTATTACCCCCAATAATGAAACAGTTAAGTCTTGTGCCAATAAAATAAATACAAATGATCCGCTAGTTATATATAGATTTGTTAAGGATGAAATAAAATATTTAGAGGATTATGTGACTCATGATTTTAGATTTGAATACTGGCAGTTCCCAGAGGAAACTCTAAAGCTAAAAACAGGTGATTGTGAAGATCAAGCCATATTATTGTGTACCATGTTAAGAGCAAACGGATGTAGCCCGGAGGACGTAAAAGTTGTATTTGGATTGACTTCATCCAATGCGGGACATGCATGGGTGGAATTATTTTATCAAGATGATTGGATTGTTTTTGACCCAACTAGCGATACAAATACATATATTGAAAAGACAAAATACTACTCTTTAATCAATGTCAAATATAAGGGCTCTTTTAATGATATTTATTCTGAATTAATTGAGTAATCAATCTATAAAGATTAACGCATCGACAGCTACTGCCCCCTTTTCACATACAAATACCGGATTCAAATCAAGCTCTTTTACTTCTGGAAAATCAGATACAAATTTAGATACTTTGAGCATAATGTCAACAAGTGCGTCTATATCTGAAGGCTTTTCTCCTCTAACTCCACAAAGCATTTGATGTGATCTAATTTCAGAAATCATTTCATATGCGTCTTCACGTTCAATTGGAACTATTCTAAACGAGACATCTTTTAACACTTCAACAAAAATTCCTCCAAGTCCAAACATGAGTATATGGCCAAATTGATTATCTTTGAAAACGCCAATAATAACTTCTCTTTGTTTTGGCATCATATGCTGGACTATTACCCCACGTATATCTGCATTGGGGTTATATTTCTTAGAATTTTCTATAACTCTCCTATAACCTTCTAAAATATCCTCTGCCTTGGATAAATTTAGAATAACTGCTCCCGCATCAGTTTTATGTTGAATGTCCGGTGATGCAATTTTTAATACAACAGGGTACTCAACCCATCTTGCAATTTTTAACACTTCTTCTTCAGAAGTTGCAATTCCTTCTTTAGGTACATTGATTCCATATGCCTTCATAATTTTTTTAGCTTCGTGCTCCATTAAGGTAACTCTTCCTTCAGATCTTACAGATTTCAATATTTTCTTTACTTTCTCTATGGATATCACCTCTAACTACTGCATGAGTAACTAAAGCATATGCCGCTCTTGCTGCTCTCTCTGGAGATGGATATACAGCTAGGCCCCCTTCTTCCAATTTCCTTAAACATGGGGTGATTTTTTCCCCACCCGTACCTAAAATGAGAATTGGTTTTTCACAATTCTTTTTAATGTTTAGGATAGTATCTGCAGAATCCAAAGACAGAGTTGGAACTTGAAGTAACAAAATAACAATTATTAATCCTACATCTTCATCTTCTAAAAGTGCCTTTAATCCAACTTCATAACGATATTTATCTGCATCTCCGACCAAATCAATGGGATTTGAAACAATTACTCTCTCTGGAAACTGTTCCTTCAGCTTTTTTACTGTGGCTTCACTTAAATTTGCAAGTCGAAGTCCATTCATTTCCAATGCATCTGCAGTCATGACGCCCAATCCACCAGCATTGGTCAAAATAGCGATTCCATCACTCTTTGGGTAAACTTGTTTTTCTAAGACTTTTGCCATATCAAAAAGTTCTTCAAAGTTATTTGCCCTTATTATGTGTGATTGTTTGAACGCTGAATCATATATTATATCTTCACCTGCAAGACTTCCAGTATGACTTGAAGCGGCTTTAGCGCCTGACTTAGTTTTGCCTGATTTTAATGCAAGTATTGGGATTTTTTTTGAAACTTTTTTAGCCGATTCCATGAATTTTCGTCCACGCCGTATTCCTTCGATATATAAACAAATGACTTTTGTATTTTTGTCCCCATAGATATATTCTATGAGATCTGATTCATTTACATCAATTTTATTTCCATAGCTTACAACTTTTGATATTCCAATCCGCTCTTTACTAGTCCAATCTAAAATAAGTCCTGCAAATGCCCCACTTTGGGACAGAAAAGAGATATTTCCTTTTTGTGGGTAAGAAATTTTATCTTTTGATAGAAATATCGTATTAACACCAGAAAAATTATCATAAATCCCAATACAATTAGGGCCTATTATTCTCATCCCATACTTATTAGATACTTCTAATAATCTCGCTTCCCTCTCTTTTTCTCCAATTTCAGAAAATCCGCCAGATACAATTACAACTCCCTTAACACCCTTCTTTCCACATTCTTCTAAAGTATCAGCTACATATGGTGCGGATATAGCTATAACTGCCATCTCCACCTTATGGGGAACATCAAGTATGCTCTTAAAGCTAGGTTGACCAAAAATTAATTTTTGTTTGATATTGATGGGATACAATTTTCCTGGAAAATCCTCAATTAGATTTTTCATTATTTCATAGCCCACACTTCCTGCTACATCAGATGCCCCTATTACTGCAATGGATGAAGGATTAAAAAAGAAATTTAAATCTTTCATAATTTCACATGTTAGAGTAATACACAGCAATTTATATGTATTATGTAAACATAAGAAAAAAAATTAAGAGTGTTGTATTACTTCCCTAATTTTTTTTTCTAGAATTTTGTTAATCAAGCTACCATCGACTTTTCCCCTTAACTCTTTCATACATAGGCCCATCAAAGGAGATATAGCGCGTTCTTTTTTCTCTAAGATAAAATCTTTTTTTTCAAGTATTATCTCTTCAATAAAAGACTCAACATCTAAAAAAGAGTTTTCAGATGAAATCTCAGAAATAACTTTTTCCGGATTTTCTCCCCTTGATACCCTTTTTAAAACTTCTTCAATACCTTCTTTTGCGATTATGCTGTTTGATACTTTTTCAAAAAGGAGATATAAAATTTCTTCATCTGTTACATATCCTTCTTCTTTTTCCAGATTTTTAGAAATATCTAAGGCTTTAATGAATATAGATGGTTTGATTTCAAGGGAGGAGTTTACCCTTTCAAACAAGCCAGGAGCTTCGTATACAATTTTTTCAGCTTCTTCTCTTTTAAGGCCATATTTTTTTTCAAATTTAGACACTATTTCATCAAAAGTTTCTGGAAGATTTTCTTTAATATTATCTATTAAACTTTGTTCGATTGTAAATGGAGGTATATCCGTTTCAGGATACATTCTCGCCCTTCCCGGAAGTGGTCTTGAATATCTGGAATTTCCATCTTCTAGTGCGTCTCTTGTTTCATTAGGAACTCCCAAAAAGGCCTTTTTACATCGTTCAAATATTTCTTCTAAAGCCTTATGACAAATCTCTTCTTTTCCAGTAACAATTACAAAAGAATCAAGTTCATTTATTTCCAATTTGTTTTTTACTTTTTGAACTTCTTCGGTAGTTATACCATAGTTTGGAAGCTCATCTAAATGGAACAATCCAGAAATACCATATGTTTTGGCATGATCTGCCAATTCTGTACCAAATCTTCTATTTTTTTGGATTTCTGTTCCAAGTATGCCTTTAAAATTTTTTAACTTAATTGAGTAAACCTTATAGTTATTTTTTATTGAATTGCCAATAATTTTGGAGGCCGTGTTTTTAAATATGTCTGTTATCTCAATAGAGTTAAATTCGAGATCTTCAGTAAATCCTCTTTTTTTTAATTCATTTCTGATTTTAACTAGGTTAATTTGCCTCTCTATTTCTCTTTCGATCCATATGGGTATCATCTCTAGCTTTTGAACGCCTTTTAATTCAACCCTTCCCCCCTCTCTAATAGAAATATTTAAGTCCTGTCTTATAGTCCCAAGACCCCTCTTTACTTTTCCAGTTGCCCTTAATATTTGTCCTAATATATACGCGGCTTCTTTTGCTTGCATCGGATTTGATATATCTGGACCTGTTGCAATTTCAATTAAAGGAATCCCTAATCTATCTAATCTAAATGTTTTAGTTGTGTCGTCTTGGCTGACCAATCTCGCAGCATCTTCTTCAAGGCATACTGTTAAAATTGAAACTAACCCTTCTTTTGTACTAATATATCCATCAGTTGAAATCAGCATAGTTCTCTGAAATGCAGAAGTATTTGATCCATCGAGAACTGTTTTTCTCATTACTTGAATTTCTTCAATAATATTTGAATTTAAAAGTAAAGAAACTTCAATTCCAATTTTTTTAGCTTCTTCAGAGATTAAATGCGGAGGCTCTTCATCGAGCTCTACTAGACAATTAGAATCAAAGTATTGATAAATAAAAGTCTTACCTCGCATATGTTCTTTCAATGCAGCTATGTCAATTTCGCCTATTTCAGAAGGTGTTGGCCTAAGTTTTCTTTCAATAGTGCCAATGGGATCATCAACTCTAAGAATGGTAGGACAATGACAAAATAACTTTCTATCGGTATTTAGCTGCTGGTGAATTTCTAATCCAATTTTAAGGCCAATTGCATCATAATCCATCTTTACCACCTTTTATGCGATAGTTTATTTCATTTGCCATATTACTGAGCATATTTCTCTTAACCTCAAAATAATCACTTGTATGGCCCAAAATCCAGGATAATTTTAGATATGCCACTTCTGGTAACATATCCTCTGCATAAATGACGCCCATCTCCTCCATTATTCTACCGTTTGAATAAACAAAGGGATTAACTCTACCAAATAAGCACTGTGTAGCAAAGACTATTACTATCCCTTCCTCCCTGGCCCTCTTTATTGAATCAATCCATGAGAATTTATTATTTATTGTATTTGTTGGGACATGCCCTAAAGCAAATGCTTCTATAACTAATCCTTTATACCCCTTATCAATGTAATAGTCCAAAATATCGGGATTAAAATTTGGATATGCTTTAATAATTGCGGTCTTTTCTTCTAACTCTATATCGGGGTATACTTCATTATCATCATTACGTATTTTATAATCTGATAGTTTTTCAAATTTTCCATTCATGAAAATTTTAGCTAGGGGGGACGAATTGATTGATTGGAAAGTATCTCTTCTTGTAGAATGCATCTTTCTTACTTTTGTTCCTCTTAGTACGTTACAATATGTATCGCTCATTTCTCCATGCATTACAATTACAGTTTCGCCTATGTCAGATTGCCCAGCTATATATGAAGCACATATTAGATTCATAGACCCGTCAAAACTTCCCCTGTCAGGACTTCTTTGAGCACCCACTAAACATACTGGCTTGGAAAGATTTTGAAGCATAAAAGATAACGCAGCAGAGGTGTAGTGAAGTGTGTCAGTGCCATGAGTAATTATAACTCCTTTTGAACCTGCGTTCAACTCATTTGCCACTTCTTTTGCCAAAATTTTGTAACATTCAAAAGTCATTGATTCTGAAGCTATCTGAAATGGGGAGGATATATTTTTAAAAGTAACAACATTAGACAATTCTGGCGTCATAAAAAATATTTCTTCTGGCTTCATAAGCCATCTAACTCCCCCAGCTTCATAGTCCACTCTTGAAGCAATCGTTCCGCCTGTTGAGATTAAAGAAATTTCCGGGAGGCCTTTATTTTTTTCAAATTTTACTTCAGAAAACATTTTTGGTTTTTCCTTTTTT
>JAAZKM010000237.1 GCA_012799835.1 Candidatus Methanofastidiosia archaeon | reverse complement strand
TGGCACCTTCTTTTGTTTCTATCCTATTGTTATCAATTTCAATTTGCATAGTTATACCCTCATTAACACGATATCCCTAATATTATCATCCTTTTCCCCTTTAAATGTATCAAAGATTTCTCGTCTTTCCTTCCCTTTGGAATTCCGGTAAACGACGAGCCAATAGGGGAGGTAAATTTCTTCAGTTTTCCATATTTTTGCATTTCCTAAACTTTCAATGCCTTTCATCACATCATTTTTTGAAATAAGTGAATCAATTATTTTGCCCGATACTTCTTTATTCTTTAAAGATATATCTACTTTTTTAAGTTTTTTATCTTCAAATCCTTTAACTAATTTAAATTTAATCTTTGTTTTTATGACGATATCTTTTCCATCAGTTTTGTATTCAATTAATCCTTTTGTTTCAAGATTAGATAATATAGAATGGACTTTATTAGGTGTGAATCCAGTTTCCTTTTTTATGTCGGTGATTGTTAAACTGTTCTTTTTAATTATATAATCTAAAAGCCATCTTTCATCCGGCCTAAGCTTATAATTTTCAGAAAAACCCACAGTTCTTGATACTTTACCATCCCATATTAATAGTTCTCCTGTAATGCCATCAAAGAAGCATGACATACTCTTGTAGTTACCCTTCTTTGGCATGTAATCGAAAAATACCATTGTTATAGGATAATAAATGGGATAAATTTCCGTTATTTCTTCGGATCTAAAAGATAATTTTTTCTTATGTTTCATTGCAATTTCTTTTATCTGATCATAATCTATTTTACTAGAAACTACGGGCAATATCTTAGTGCTCCTAAACAAAATCTTTTCTTCTTCGATATACTTTGTTCCATAACCTTCAATCAATTCTAAGTCCTCTAAGGAATTTTCCTCACTTACTCTTGGTAAATCAATGGGGGATCTTTTTGACCCATAATCTTGCTGTTCCTCATTTATTGCCTCAAATTCACCATCAATTCTGAGTTCTTCTATAATGTCTTCAAAAGAGAACTTTAACTTATACTCTTGATTTGCTATATTAACAACTTCTTCCATCTCGGAAAGTGGTCTATTTTGTCGGTATTTTTCCAAGATAAGATTTTTGATATTTGTCTTCATTAAATCAGGGTCAATTTCAAACATAGGCTGCCTTTCTCTTCCTTCATGTTGACTTATCCTAGGTCTAACAGAAATAAAAAATGCTCTTGACGTTGACTCCTCTTTATCACCTATGATTGCACTACCAATGGGGAGAGATCTTATGAATCTAAAGTCAGATAGTTTATTTGGGATTTCGGAAGGCATCCTTTGAAGAACAGCTTTTATATCGTCCTGGTATACTAATTTATGACATATTAGCAGATCTACTTGGGACAATATTCTCGAATCAATTGCCGATGGCTGTTGCGTTGCTAAAACGATGGAACAACCAGGCTGTCTACCTTGTCTGACATACTCAATTAGACTATCTGTAGCTGCTGTAGCTTTTCCCCCTCTTGGAACAAGTATGTGCGCTTCATCTATCATAAGCCATGTGACTGGAACGTTTCCAATGAGATTAATGTCGCCCATAGCTTCATGTCTTGATATAACTTTCCTCGTATTTAGAATATTTCTTGATAGTAGCCCAACTACAAGAGCTCTTACATTATCTTCTAAAAAACTAACATCAATTACAGATACTTGCCCTCTTTTTGATAAATCATTTAACTTTGTTCCGTTCTTATCGAATATTCCCCACTGAATGGCTCCAGTGAGTCTTGCATTAAGGGCTCTTCTGGTATTTTCTTTGAATCCGTCTTCGCGGGAATATATACTCTCTTCATTTTCAATTGTCTTTATCAAATCTTCAATACCATAGTCCTCGCCAACACCTTGTACCCGCTTTCCCTCGGTAGTAGTGTACCCAGTCTTTGTTTTTTCTATTACCCTTTCAATCAATAAACCCATTGTATCAAATCTTTCAATATCAAAAGTAAGACACCAATCTTCTACCCTTAATTCGGATGGTTTAATTTTGAAAAGATCGTCCCATGTTTCTTTAGGGGCTTTATTGGCGTAATCTTTTGGGATAAACACTTTAACATTATTAATTCCAGTTGGTTTCAATCCCCAACGCTTTAACATTTCTCCTTCATTTGCCATCCTATTTTTTTGTTTCATGCTCCAAAAAATTCCCATTGGATCAATTATTAGAATTCCCACACCGTCGTTTTTCATTGCCATTTCTTCTACAATTACTCCAAGGGTGTAGGACTTACCGCTTCCCCTCATACCGCAAATAAATATGGCATGTGGACTAATGCTATCAAGAAGTACTCTTTTATCAAGATGACTTTGCCATTGCTTACTTGTTTCGTTTACCTTGCCTATATACAGAGCAGCTTTATTTTTATATTTATCAAAGATACTCCTTTTTCTACCAACGTATACCCCTTCTTCATCAGAAAGAAGTTCTAATCTCTCTTCAATATCAATTGAGTTCACTAAAAAGATATAAAAAGTCCTATAATTAAAACCTTTTCGGATTTAATGGATTCAATTTCTAAAATTAAGACTACCAAAGGTGACATCAAAACACCTGCACTTCTTCCTGTATGCGCACTTACCTATGGGGTATGGGACGTATTTATTGAAGAAAAAGTTGTACCCCCTTGGAAACTTTCTGAAAGCACCTTATTCTCTCTAGAGTATGTCAGAAATACTAAATATGAAGAAAACATTAGAGAGGGAATTCATAAGCTCTTTTCTGAAAAAAAGCCAATATTTGTTGACTCTGGAGGATTTCAATCAATGAAAAAAGGAATTGAGAGAGATCCAATAGAGGTACTTAGATTTCAAGAAAAACTTAAGGCCGATATTGCCGCAACATTTGATTATCCTGTTCCTTTGAACATTGAAGCATCTGAATATATGAAAATGTTAGAAAAAAGTATTAATAGTGCAAATTCAGCCCTAGATAATAAGCTACGAAAAGAGATGCTCTTATACGCATGCGTTCATGGATTTTCTGAAAAAGAGATAGATTGGTATTTTTCTAGACTTAATAAAAACTTTGATGGTTATGCAATTGGATCCCTTGTACCTAGAAAAAATGATTATAAGACTCTTATTGAGATTATTTACACAGCAAAGACACACGCACACGAGCTTGGAAAACCACTTCACATATTTGGAGTTACAGGATTTCCAATGTTGTATGTGCTGAGTTATATGGGTGTCGAAACTATGGATTCTTGGACTTATCTTGTCGCTTCAGTTTTTAAAGAATACATACACCCAGAAACTCTGAAAAGAGTTAAAATGCGAATAACTGGAAAGATCCCGGAGTGCGATTGTTTCATTTGCAATGAACTTAAAATGGAAGATTTTTTAGGTGCCACTAGTGTTCCACAAGCCCATCTTGCAATTCATAATCTAAACATATTTATGAGAGAAATGAAATTGATACAAGAGCATATACGTGAAAATAACTTTGAAGAACTTGTTGAACAAAAAAGTAAGCACAACAAGAGAATAAAAATAGTCTATGAGTATGCAAAAGAGTTTATGAGAAATAATCCAAAAAATTGATTATGATAAACTCCTTTGGGTAAATATGTTTTAATAAATTCATAGATATTAAAGTCATACTAAATGTTTTAGTATTTCTGAAAAGCTAGTAACTACTTTTCTTTTTCTCCTTGATAGCAAATCGCTATTTCAAAGGCCTCTTCTAATAATAAAAAAAGAAACAAAGATACGCTATAAAAACGTATAAACAATGAGTTATTATATAATAAAAAAAAAGAAATCAAAGAGAGATTTTATTTTTCTACTTCAACAATTTCTGCGATTGGAGCATTCTTTTTGACACTAGCAATTCCGTTCAAACAAGATTTTTTTGTAGTATATCCTTCTCCTACTGCAATTATCTCTCCATTTGCTGCTTTCAATCTAAATCGAAATTGTTTTTTTGCATCCACATACACTTCAAATTTTGCTGCCATAGGCATCATATTGTATAGTAAATATGAATATATAAAGTTATCGAAATTCAAAATTAAAAAATTAAATTCCATTTTGATAAATTCTATTTCGTTTTAGAATGAGGTAAAAAACTAATCCGCTTTATCTAAAATTATAACAAATACGGAGCCTTTGGGTTCATTTTTCTCGTAATGTATTTCTCCACCATATCTTTCAATTGTCTTTTTGGCAATGAATAGTCCAAGCCCGGAACTTACGTAATCTCCATAACTAAATCCTTCATCAAATATTTTATCTTTAATCGACTCAGGTATACCGACTCCAAAATCCGATATCCTAAGGATACATTTGTTTCCACTCTGAGATAAATCGAAATCGATTCTTTCTGTTCTACCATGAATTGATGCGTTTCTTACTATGTTTTCAATGACATAAACTAATGCACTATCTGCTAAAACATTACAATTGCCTCTAATATTGAATTCAATATTTTTATACTCGTTACTAATATCCTCAAACACATCATTGAGATTATATTTTTTTATTTCTATCCCTGATGGTATTGCATTCTCAAGTTCTCTTATCCTTTCAATCAAATTTACACTTTTATAAACAGATTTTATCGCTTTTTCTTTTAGATTAGTGTCTTCAGTTTTTAACATCTCAAGAGACATAAGGACGACAGTTAGATTATTGGATATGTCATGTCTTAGTATCTTGTTTAATAACTTCAAAGTATCATTTAGTCTAGCTATGGTTTCCTGAGATTTTTTTCTTTCTGATATATCACGGGACACCCCTAATACGCCCACTTTCTTTCCCTTGTTATCAAATAATATCTTTATTATAACTTCAGTCCAAACAGTAGATCCATCTTTACAAAGCTGCTCAACTTCATATGGGCGCTTCTGAGTTTTTAGAATTTGTTCTTTCTCTTCATCACAGAGAAGGACATAGTTTTCCAAAATTTTAGGTAAAGATCCTGGGCATATTACATCCGCTAAAGTTTGTTTCATCACCTCTTCAGGAGTGTACCCTATAAGTCTCTCAACAGACGGACTTACATATGTAAATTTACCTTTCATATCCGTAATCCAAATTACGTCTTGAGAATTTTCAGCAAGAGTGCGATAGAAATTTTCACTTTCAATTATCTTATTTTCAATTAACTTCTTATATGAGATATTTCTTGCAATTCCTGAGATAAACTTTAACTTTCCACCTTCAAAAATAGGAAATGTGGTGACTTCATAATCTTGTATTGTGTTTTTCTTTGTTATTATCTGGATTTCATATGTTGGAAGGGACGTTTCGTTATTTTTCCACTTGTTGAGGCGAGTAATTGCTTTAACATATGACTCTGTTGTAAGAATGTCCTTAATATTTTTTCCAATCATTTCTTTTTTGAGATATTCTGTTTCTTTTTCAAAGCTATTGCTAAGATAAATAAAATTAGCTTCTGTGTCCAATAAGAACAAAATATCAATACTGTTTTCAGTTAGTAATCTAAATATATTATTCTCTTTTTTTATTTCTTCATACTGTTTTAATAAATCTTCATTATTATTCATTTATCACACTATCAATTTTTTATCAGAATCAGGATTTAAATTTATATCTATGAAAAGAAAAAACATTATGCATTATTATTTTTATCATATAACATGAATATTTTTAAATTCTTCATCTACTTATTCTTGATTTCTTCTTACAGGAAAGCGCCGAGGAAGGGATTTGAACCCTTGTGGTGGCGAGCACCAGTGGTTTTCGAGACCACCGCCTTACCTAGCTAGACTACCTCGGCTTAAAATGGTATTTTGAACTTCTTTCCAGCATAGAAAGAACTTTCCCCCAAATATTCTTCGATTCTTAGTAGCCTATTGTATTTGGCACAACGTTCACTTCTAGAAGGTGCTCCTGTTTTTATTTGTCCAGATGATATTCCGACCGCGATATCTGCTATCATTGTATCTTCAGTTTCACCACTTCTATGGCTTACCACAACAGAATAACCGTTTCTATACGCAAGATTTGCAGTATCAATGGCCTCTGTTAAAGATCCTATCTGATTTACTTTTAACAATAAGGAATTACAAGCCCCCTTTTCTATCCCAGTTGAAAGCCTATTCTTGTTAGTAACAAAAAGATCATCTCCAACAATTTGAATTTTTTTACCTAGTTTTTTTGTTATCTCAACAAAACCTTCAAAATCATCTTCTGCCATTGGGTCTTCAATAGAAATTATTGGGTATTTTGAACATACATTTGCAAATAAATCAATTAATTCTCCAGAATTCATCTTCTTTCCCATTGCATTATATGTATTTGTTTTTTCATCATAGAATGTGGAAGATGCCGTATCAAGTGCTATTTTAAAGATATCAGTATAGGAAAGCTCTTCAAGTGTTGACATTATTATTTCGAGAGGTTCGGATATGTCTTTCATAGGAGGTGCGTATCCACCTTCATCACCTACATTAGTTGAGCTTTTTCCATATTTTTTAGCAATTATTTTTTTCATGTGGTGGTATACCTCTGCACAAACTCTCAAAGCTTCTGAGAATGATTTAGCTCCAACAGGCATTATCATAAATTCTTGAAAGTCAAGTTCATTTCCTGCATGTTCTCCCCCATTTATCACATTCATCATCGGAACTGGCAAAACAAATGTGTTTAAACCTCCTATGTACTGATACAGGGGTATATTTAATGTATCAGCAGCACATCTTGCGGCAGCAAGAGAAACAGACAAAATTGCGTTAGCTCCAAAATTTCCCTTGTTTTCAGTGCCATCTTCTTCAATCATCACCCTGTCAATCTCTTTCTGCTTTCTGATGTCCATACCTATAAGAAGCGGAGTTATTGTTTCATTTACATTCCTTACAGCATTTAACACTCCTTTTCCACCATATCTATAATTTTTATCTCTCAGCTCTAAAGCTTCATGTTTCCCTGTGGAAGCACCAGAGGGAACTATTGCTGAACCATAGCCTCCTCCAGTTATGATTTCTGTTTCAATAGTAGGATTGCCCCGTGAGTCTAAGACCTCTCGAGCTTTAATATCTATGATCTCAAACATTTCAAAATCCTTCACACTTAACATTTAAACACCTTCATTAATTTAATAAATGGATAAATTTTAAGGTTTTCCATGAATATAGGGGATCTCCCTCTTACAAGGGCGGACATTGGTGTACTCAAATCAAAGGGATATAATGCTTTGTATCCTCCACAAGAAGAAGCAATAAATAAAGGGCTCTTAGAAGACAATAATCTTCTTCTTGCAATACCAACTGCCTCAGGTAAGACATTAATCGCCATTCTTGCAATTATGAAAGTTATACGAGAAGGAAAAAAAGCAGTATACTTAGTTCCCCTAAGGGCATTGGCAGATGAAAAGTATAAAGAGTTTTTAGAATTAGGATTTAATGTTGGCATTTCTACTGGCGATTATGATCATCTTGACTACACACTAAAAAAATATTCTGTTTTAATCTTGACAATTGAGCGTTGTGATTCTCTTTTAAGAAATGATATTGATTTTTTCAATAACTTTTCTATGATAGTTTATGATGAAATACATTTGATTGATTCCCCAAATAGAGGGGCAACACTTGAAATCGTAATATCAAAACTATCAAATAAAAGAGTAATAGCATTATCTGCCACTATTTCTAACGCTGATGAGATTGCTAAATGGTTAAATGCTGAACTTGTCAGATCTGAATGGAGACCTGTTCCACTAAAAAAAGGAGTTCTTCTAAATGACATAATATTTTTTGAAAATGAAGAGAAATATGTTGAATCTAATGAAGATCCTGTTTACCAATTGGCCTTAGATTCTTTGAAAGATGAAGGTCAGGTATTAATTTTTGTTAATAGTAGAAGAATTGCCGAATCAACAGCAGACAAGTTATCAAAAAAGTTTCCGCTGATTAATACTACAGGGAATTTTTCTGAAACAGCCTCAGGTAAGAAACTGGATAAAATGTTTAGACATGGTGTTGGATTCCATCATGCTGGACTACTTTCCGAAGACAGAAAGAGAGTTGAAGAATATTTCATTAAAAATAATCTTAAAATAATAGTCGCAACACCTACCTTGGCAGCGGGCGTAAATCTACCTGCTAGAAGGGTAATAATAAAAGACTATCGTAGATATGATTCTAACTTTGGCTCAGTGAAAATACCTATAATTGAAATAGCTCAAATGATGGGGAGGGCAGGAAGACCAAAATACGATTCTTCTGGAGAAGCGATATTAATTGCAAGATCTCATGATGAAAAAGAATTTTTGTTTAAAAACTATATTGAATCCGAGCCACTTCCCATTTCTTCAAAGCTAGCAATTGAGGGTGGATTAAGGTCGCATATCCTTTCTTTAATTGCTTCAAACTTTGTTACGGATAAGGAAAGTCTTCATGAGTTTTTTGATAGAACCTTTTATTCTTTCAAAGAAGATCCTGAACTAATTATTCCTGTCATTGAAAAGACTTTGGATTTTTTAATTGAAAACAACTTCTTAGAAAAGGATTTTTCTCCCACTTCTTTAGGATCTATTGTTTCTAAATTGTATATTGATCCAAAATCTGCAATTATAATGAGAGATGGAGTTTTAAAAGACAAATTTAGCGATATAGGAATACTTCACTTATTATGCACAACACCTGATATGCCCGTTTTGTATTTGAAGAAAAAAGAGTTTGAAATATTTCAAGATATCCTCTCTGAATTCTGGGGAAAAATAATAACAGAGATTCCAGATTATTCTTACGAAGAAGCTGAGTTTGAGTTTTTCATATCCCAATTTAAAACTGCTATGATACTCTATGACTGGATAAATGAAGAAAAGGAAGATATAATTATTCAAAAGTATGGTATCGGTGAAGGGGATTTGCAGAGACTTAGAGAGAATATGGACTGGTTACTTTACTCATTTGAAAAAATTAGCCATCTATTCAGGAGAAATATTCCTCAAATAAGATCATTAAGAACAAGGGTAAGATATGGCGTTAAGGAAGAATTATTAGATCTTATTGAAATTAAAGGCATCGGGCGCATTAGAGCAAGAAGATTACACAATGAAGGTATAAAAAACAGAGAGGCAATAAATATAGACAATTTAAAATCTATCAAAAAACTATTGGGAGAAAAAATGGCTGAAGCGCTTATTTTTGAAAAGGAATATGAGGATAAAGGACTAAAACAGACAAGAATTGATGAATTTTAGAAAATATAAACCATAAGTTTAAATAATATATATGCCTATTATTATTATATTTTAACGATTAAAGAGGGATTATATGGATGTATTGTCGGGTGCAGAAGGACAATTTACTAATAAATTATTGATAGATATTTCTGGTACGATTAAAGGATTTGTAAAAAATGTAGATATTGAGATGATTGAAGGCAAGATCCTAATTCATATGAAATTGGGACAAAGTGCCGAAAGTTATGGTCTTTCTCGTTCTGAATCTAAACTTTTAAGATTTGAAACCAAGATAACCATGATTGCTGATGAAATAGTTTCTGTTGGAAAAGACTGTATCATTGTATCAAAAGGTAAGCTTCCACCTTTAGAGGAAATAAAAAAGGCAAAAATGTACAAGGCAGAAAATGACAGCTTAAAAATAAAACTCGATGAAACTAACGAAGAATTAGAAAACTCACTAAGAAAATTAAAAGTATTAAATGAAGTCAAGTCTGAACTTGAGTTTAAATTAAATAAATTATCAAAAATGGAAGAAGAGTACAGTGATTTAAGACTTAAATGTGCAAAATTAGAAGGTGAATTAGAAGGATCAAGGAGATTTATGCAAAAAATTGAGTCTATGAGTTTTCCACCTATAGCTCCTCAATTTGCACCTTCTGAATCAAAATGCAAATCAATTGAGGATGAAAATAATATATCTAATAATTTTAAACCCCAAGACACATTTGAAAACACATGCGATGAGGAATTTGCTAGCT
>JAAZKM010000236.1 GCA_012799835.1 Candidatus Methanofastidiosia archaeon | reverse complement strand
TGCATAGAAATTTTCTTTTATTTGTTCCGGATATTTGGAGCTTAATTTACCGAAGTATAAGATATGAATCCCCTCCCTAAAACAGTTAAATATTCTCCAATAAAATTACTGTCTCATTTGATTTACAATAGTCTGTAACCCTTTTAAATTCCCATTATCTAAAGTGGAATAATATTCGATGTGTTTTTGAACTGCATCTAATGCCTTTTTAAAATTGATTTCACCATAATCTTGCCTAATACTTTCAAGTAGAAATTTATTTGTATCATTATTAAATGCTCTTTTATATACTTCTCCATTCATCATTGCTAAAAATATTGTAATAAAAGCCTGTGCAGAGCCCTCATTCATTCCTGTAGCCTTATTTATCTCTATTTTTCCCTGGTTCCTTGTTAATTGTCCTAAATATACTTTTCTTGCTACTTCATATGCACCCTTACTCATTTCCATGGTGATTTTCATCCAACTTCCCCTCCTTTAAATAGTTCCTTTATGTTAATCTTTAGATCAGATAGCATTCTTAACAGGTTCGTAATCTTTTTAAGAAATGCTCGCAAGTGCAACAGTACGGCGGTTAAGTCATTATTTAAATAGCTTGTCTCAGCCTTCATAATGTCCGATTGTACGTAGCTTTAAAATAATCGGTTGGACGGAATCCGTTCTGAACTATCGCGTCCTCCCCCTAAAGAGAGTCTAAATGCTCGTTCCCCTTTCATCCTGCTAAGCGTTAACGACTCTTTTGCAGCTTCTAGAACCTTTTTTATTTCTTCTTTATGCAAAACCGCATACTGGCTTTTATTCAAGGTCCCATCTCCACAAACTAATCCAAGAGATAAATGTCTATCATCAACAATATATTGCTTCAATTCCTTTATGTCTTGATCTGAAAAAGTGAACTGCCAGCTCATATATCCGTTTTTAGCCCCTTCGCGCCCTGACGAACGATATTTTACAAATAGGCGAAAGTCTTTGCAGTCCGTCGTAAAATCGTAGACTTGCCGATCATTCCCACCTTCAATCAGCATTGGGCTAATACCATTATTAAACAGAGTAGAGAGCACAGCGCCATAATAAAAATCCGCTTCCTTCAATTTTGACATCTTCTAATTCCTCCCCATTTAATTAGATCGGCTTCCAGAAGTTCACTTCCTCGCAGTTCGCCTGCTTTAACGTCTGGAACCAGTCAAAATCCGTGATCCCCATATACATTTTCATATGGTATTCGCTTCCCTTAAGATGATTTAATGCATCCCGCTATAATCAGCTCGCAAAAACACCTTGTATTCAGAAGGTTTTATATTGTACTTCTGTAACATTTTAATAATGAGATTTCTAATGGCATTGGCACTCATATTAGTTTCCACATACAGATTACTGTTTTCAATTTTGATGGGTTTTCTCATATTGGTGGGATCAAAAGAGAACATCTTTTGCTTGCGGCCCCGCATTGCCGGATCTGTTTCAAAACTCATAAGCCGCTCCATATCGAGACCCAAAAGGATTTCACAGGTATTTACCAGCATTGCCTGCCAGGTACGAGTTTC
>JAAZKM010000235.1 GCA_012799835.1 Candidatus Methanofastidiosia archaeon | reverse complement strand
TTACAAGAGAAAGAGTAAGGCAGATATTTGAGCAGTATAAAAATAAATTTGAATTTTAATGGAAAACTTTTTTACAGATAAAGACCAAAAAAGAATACCAGTTTATCGTGTTAGAAAATTCCTTTACGACTACAAGGCAGATGACGAAATAAAAAAATCTTTTGAATGGATAGTTAATAGATTGAAATCACTTGAAACTGATTATGAAGAGGTAATTACTTTTTCAGCAGAAGAAAACAAACCTCAAACACCTATAATAGAAAAAATAAGAGATTAAAAATATGAGAAAAAAAGAGATAGATAAAAAACTTGATGATAATTTTCCTGTCTTAATAAATTCAGAAACTACCTATGGAAAGAAATCTCAATTATATAAAGAATTAAAGTCCTTTATCTATGAAATTCTTTCTCAACAAAAACAAGAGATATTAGAAAGTTTAGAAGAAATAATCGATAGTATTGGCGATGACAATGATGAAGCATATTACTTATTATATCAACTTAAAAAACTAATAAATAACTATGAATAAAAAACAAGTTCAACAAAGAGTTCTACAAGACGGCAATCCCCTCCCATTAGATAAATTTGAATGGGACGAGAAAACTAATACCTTCTCAAGTAATGAAGATAATTTAGTATTGGATTTTCAGGGAATAGATTATTGCACCTTTAAGACTGGGTCTGATTGCACCTTTGATACTGGGTTTAATTGCACCTTTGATACTGGGTCTGATTGCACCTTTGATACTGGGTCTTATTGCACCTTTAAGACTGGGTCTGATTGCACCTTTGATACTGGGTGTGATTGCACCTTTGATACTGGGTGTGATTGTATTTTTAAGACTAGGTCTGATTGCACCTTTAAGACTGAAGAAGAATGTGTAATAGTCAGACGAGATATTTATGAAGTCATTGAAATTCCTGCTCATACAAAAATCAAATTGAATGAATATAGAGTAAAGGGCTATCAGATTATTGATGATACTCCAATAGGAAAGAAAGTCAAAATTAAGGTTGCTGATGGACAAATTTTAGAAGGTGAAATTGTGGAAGATTAAACCCACCCAAAAACTAACTAAATAAAAAGATGAATAAAAAACAAAAACAAGACGACAAGGAATTTTTACAAGCAAATTTAGAAATGTTTGCTGAAGGGATAAGTTTAATCAACAATGCTTTTGTAGAATTAAGAAGAAAGAGTCAAGAAAAGAAACCACAGATAGAAGAAGACTCAAAATACGATGGCGAACCAATAGAGAGCGATTTATATGACCATAGCGACAACTCATTAAACGAATAAATAATAAATTAAAACAATGGCTAACCAATGGGACAAAAAATTTAAACAAGAATTTCCTTTTATGGCATTAGGAAGTTTACTCAAATCTTATGCCGAGATAAATCAAGGAAAAGGTAAAGATATAAAAGAATTTAAAAAAGAAGCAGAAGATTTATTTGAGCTTGCTTCTTCGTTCGTCATTAAGGCAGGAGAAAATGCTATTGAAGACGAAGTAAAAACAGAAACACCTCAATTTGAAATCAATGAAGACTGACGACATTCTATTAAAATACATTAACTCAGGAAATCACAAGAGAGAAAAAGGAAGATATTGGGCAACTGATATTTACTCAATCATTAAAGGACATTTAAAACCAAAAGATTTCTTTAAGCAAAAGGAGATAGATATTATAGGGGTAAGAAATATCTTATCTGGTATGGCATTTGAAAGCCAACTTAAAGAAGTTTTTGAAAAAACAGGAGTAAAATTTGAATATGGAGATAAAATAAAAAGAGAATTAAAGATTAACGACGAGATAACACTAGTAGTTAAACCTGACTTTGAGTTTGAAAAATGGGTGCTGGAAACAAAATACCCCACAAAGAAAAGACAAGAAATTCCTGAGTGGTATCTCTATCAATTAGAAGCAGAATACAGAGCAACAAATAAAGAAGTAAAATTAGGTATATTCTCTTATCCGTTTAATATAAGTTATATTACTTATAAACCAGACGATAAGAGATGGAATAAAATAACTGAAACTTTGGTCAAGTTTCATAATAAATTAAATTAAATTAAAATGGCTTACAAAAAAGTAGAAAGAACTCCTATGGCTTGGAACTCTAAAGGAGCAATCAAGGAAGGAGATTCTATTGAAGGTATCTTAAAATTAGTAGAGCATAATCAGGGAGCAAAGAAAAACTCAACTATCTATACTCTTGATGTAGATGGTCAGGATGTCGGTGTCTGGGGTAGTGTAATTCTGGATGACCTCATGAGCTCTGTCAAAATTGGAAACAAAATTAAGATTGTCTTTAACGGAAAAAAGGAAACATCAGCAGGTGGTAGTTATAACCTTTATGAGCTTTTTATAGATGAAGATTTTAACCCACTTAATGAAGGAGAAGCAGACGAGAATAGTGTAGATGAAGACGAAGAATTCTTAAACTTAGAAGAGTAATATGGAGTTAATTAGATTTCACGCTAACTTCCTGAAAGAAGCAGGGCCTATGGTATCAGGAGAAACAAGAGTAACCTTTGATGTTCCAGAGATTTTTGATGAAGAACTTTCAGGAATTAGGCAAAAATTAAAGAACAAAAATTTAATTATTCGTATTTACGAAGATGTGGAAGAAAATAACTTCGAAATCCCAGAAGGAGTTTAGAAGAAAACAAATGTTAATATACTCTCAAAACCTGCTGGAAGAAAGTGGCATTGACAACAGAACCAAACAAGCAATGTTATATGAAATTTTTGGTAAGTGGTCAAGAAAACAGCTTACTGATAGTGAACTCAATAAGTTTATAAATATATTAGAAAATAATGGAAAAATCTAATGTAAAACAGACTCACAATAGCCCTCATTCGCACAGAATTGCCCCTAGGAGCGATTTAAATGACGAATCAGTATATTACTGCTCACGATGTAAAAAGTGGGTCTTAGAGAGCGAATATGATATAGATAACTATATGTGTAAAAAATGTTCCAAAGAGGTCGATAATAGCACCTTTAAAATTAAAGAAAGGAGGTAAATAACCATGAGAACTAGAAAATACACAGACCAAATAATCCAAACTGTGAAGAAAGGAATTGAAGCAAAGAAATCTTACAGAGAGATTGG
>JAAZKM010000019.1 GCA_012799835.1 Candidatus Methanofastidiosia archaeon | reverse complement strand
TCCTTGTTCAAAAATCCCTTAAAGATTTTAACAATCTAAAAGGATACACAAATCCCAAGGTGAATCAATGAAGGTAATTGCCTCAGGAACATTTGATAGATTGCATGAAGGACACAAACACTTCCTCCTTTAAAGTTTTTTTTAAAATAGTTTCTGAAAATTCTTCGGGAACCACCTTGGGTTTTCCAATTATCTTTAAATCCCCATATCTCTTCATGTCAGACAATGAAGTTAGGATCTTATCAAAAGATTCAGAGCGCACAAGTACGAAAGTAGTTTCCACAGCCTCTTAATTGTAGTAATCATTAAAAGTTTTTGCCTAAAAACTAAGAAAAAAATGACCAAAACCTTTATATATATTTTTTAGGAGTAGAAAAATACTCTTTAAAATGCGGTTGTAGTGTAGTGGCTAGCACGCGAGCTTGCCAAGCTCGCAACTCGGGTTCGAATCCCGGCGACCGCACTTCTTTTTATTACCAATCGTATTCACTATTATCTTCTATTAAATCTCTTTTTTGAAGAAAAGGATATATCTGTTCAATCCCTACAATATACTTTTTCAAATATTTCTTTAATTCTTTATAGTATAATGTAATAACTTTTTTTCCAGATGAATTGAGTTCTTTAACATATTTTTTAAATAAGGATGATCCGTTTTTATCAAAGTCAGTTAAAACTATGACTTCTTTTTCTTTGATGCCATTAATAACATCAAAAATATTCCTTTGCGAGACGTTAATAATCCTATTTTTTATCCCAAGATTAACAAGTGATTCAATATCTTTTTGACCTTCTACAATTATGGCTCCTTCCTCTTCTTTTAATCTATTTAGAATGTCAAGGACTTTTTCAAGATCTTCTTGAAGTGTCATTAAAATAAATTTATTTATCAACTTATAATCTTAATTGGAATAGCCATACTATCATGCAATATTGTACTAAGAGTAACGTTTTGCTAAAGATGTCATCGCCCTTATGTTTTCTATGGGTGTAGCAGGACTTAATCCACATCCAGGCGCCAAAATATCAACGCCCTTTTCAACACAGAGTAAAGATTGTTCTACTATCTGATCAACTGGGCCAAAAAGCAATGGATCTACAGGGTTTATGTTTCCAATTAGGGCTGTTTTTCTGATCTTATCCTTAGCCTCTGATAAATCTACTACATGGTCTATGCTGATTCCGTTAACCCCTGTATCCCCCATAAATGAAAGTATTGGGACTGTATTTCCACATATGTGCAATATTGTTGGAACCTCCAAATTTTTTATTACTTTTTTTATATAGGGGCTAGCATACTCTTGAAAATATTTAGGCCCAATTACCTCGCTTGTAGCAGATGGCTCTACCAATGAAATGCAATCTGCACCATTGTCTCCTAGATACTGCGAATACGAGATACACACTTCACAACAAAAATTTAGTAAGTTAACTACATCTTCTGGATTATCAAAAAAATCAAGTAAAAGATTATCTATACCTCTTATATGCCCAGCTAGAGTAAAGGGCGATACTACGCCAGCTATTAGGGGAACGGTATCCCCAACTTTGTCCTTCAATATTCTAAGTGACTTGGCAACTGTAGGCATTCTGCCATCTTTAGTAGGATCTGGAACACTCAATGAATTAAATTCATCGATTGTAGTTAATGCTGATTCTAAAACAGATGGTTGAGATTTTTTTCCTCCATTGCCAATTTTACACCCTAGAATTTCTGCTTCAACCGTCAGACAAAATGGGACTCGAACACTTTCAATACCTGCCAGTTTGTGTGCAGCATATGAGAGCTCGGCCATCATTTCTGGACTATAATGTGCCTCTGGCCAAAAAACATTGGTCGCCTCCATCATTTCGACAGTTCCAGTTTGTAACGGACATGCAATAGATATCCGGTCAACTTCCTCTCTATTTAGTATAGAGATAAATCTATCCTTTTCAGTTATTTTTACCATAAAATCACTAAAAAATAAAATAAAAATTAATATTTTCCATATAGCTCTGCAGCTTTTGTCATTGCAAAAACGTGGGAAGGTGGAGCTGGAGGTGGTAGTTCACAGCCAACTGTGAGGGCATATACTTTTTTAGCTTCTTTACCTATTACTATATTATCTTTGCACAATGTTAACCATTCGTCGTATGTTGAAGTCATCATAAGTGGTGGATTTATATTTCCTAATAAATTATATTTTTTCCCAAAATTTTTAACTATAACATCCATTGGCACCTCTGGTCCAAAAGATAATACTCCATTATCCCCGTTAGGTATTTTTTCAATGTGTCCTGATTTAATATTCTGAGTATGGTCAGCACACCAGTGAGTAATGATCGAGGGTATTCCTAAATCTAGCATTTTTTTATGTAATCTCTTTACATAGGGTAATGGGAATTCCTCAAACACTTTTGCATTTATTAAAACATTTGAGTCAGTTGGATTTCCATCCCATGGTACCCATGTATCTGCTCCAAAATCTTCTACGATGCTTTCTGCAGTTACATATGCATACTCCGCAGTTAAGGCCAAGGCTTTTTTAGCAAGTTGTGGTTCCTCTATCAACCACATCATAAATGTTTCAAGATCTATTACCATTCCCGCAGTTGCAGAT
>JAAZKM010000234.1 GCA_012799835.1 Candidatus Methanofastidiosia archaeon | reverse complement strand
TTACAGCTACTTCAGGTAAATTAGAAGTATTTGCAATTTCTTCAGGATTTGATTCTCCGTTTAATTCACCCAATAGCTTTAGAATAATTTTTTCTTGCTTTGAAAGCATTGAATTCACTTCTTAATCTTCTTAAATTCAATTGTACATGGACCACCGTTTACAAATTGAGGTTTGTATTCCCATTTTTTTGATTCACCAGGTTTAGAATTTTCTATTGCCCCTATTATAACCATTGCTCTATTACATGCTAGCTTATCTACCTTATCTTCAGAGGATAGCAAATTACAATGTTCGTTATATGGACATTTATGAACCGTATACACAAAATTTTCATTATCGCCTTGAATTACGTGATCTTTTTTGTCCATGAATCCTGTTTTAGAAACTTCTTCTACATACATCTTAGCAGCATCAAATCCTTCAAGGTCATATTTAAACTCTGCCCCCAGCTCTTTCCATTTGGCAATAAAGGGTCGAAGAGAAATAATAATCCATTGTCTATAAAATGCTTCAGGTTTACCAAAAAAGCTATTTGCTGTTTTCTCAATACCATAAACCCACGCGTTCATTACAGTCATAACGGCGTCAATTTTTTTTTCAAGGTCCTTACATTCATCAGACAATAAATCACCTACTAATCTGCATAAAGGAGGAGTAGTCGTTTATAAATCTTTTCTAATAGCTTTACATAGCCAAGTATTTAAAGCTCAACAAAGATATAAATATCTTTTTTAGGTGATTAGTTTTCGATCTAATATATTTTTACAAAATCAGAAATATATATTTATGATTTTTCTGTAGATTAAGTCAATCGTTCCCGATAGTAATACCTAATGGATTATAGTAACTCTTATGGTGACTTAAAATAAGCAAATATATAAAATAATTACACCGATATAATAGTAAGATTTTAAAGTAGTAAAATGAATTAGGTATATAGTTGATTTTATGATAGGAAGAAATACTCACGTTGTTCAATGTAGAATGGGAAGCGGTATGGGGCTTGGAGGGGGACTTGCCCAAAGGGGTACGTTTGCAGATGCAGGAAGAGATATTATTGCAGTAGCAATGAGTCCCGGGAGGAGACATATTACAAAGCCAATATGTGAAATAACATATGCTATGAGGGAGGCGGGGATTAAAACAAGCGTCATGGTATTAAATGCTGGAAATGGTGTTCCACCAGAGGCCCCCTCTTCAGGTGTAAGTGTTCTTTTTGGAATTGAGGAAAAGGAAGTGGAAATATTAAACGAATTTAAACTTGCAATAATCCATCTTGGAAATATTAGAACACATGTCATCTATAAAGCAAAGTTCATCTTAGATCTTGTTCCAATTGATGCCATAATAGCCTGTCAAGCCCCTGTTACATTTGAAGATTTTGAGAAAATAGGTGTAAAGACAGTTAACAATAGCAATGGAACTACTAAAGGAAGGATTGTAGATATTGTTAATGGTATTATAAGAGGTCAAAGTTGCCCTCAAGAAAAGCTAGATGAAATTATCTCTAAAGTAAAAAGAAACGTTCATCATGATAGCAATAGTATTTGATAAATCAGGAACACTTGTTGATACCAAAAGAGTATCAAAAGATATGGAAAATAATGAATTTATTTACCATAAATCATGCTTAGAATTAATTGATAATAATCCCAATCTGTATCTAGTAACAATTTCTACAGATCCAAGAGAGACTTTTTTACGGGATGATCCTAAAAAAAATCTCGGGCACTCTATTAGAGATTTTAACATAGGTTTTGAAGTAGTTTTTAAAGGTATTGATGCAATTATTGATAAAAATAAAATTCTTACGTGGGCAGAAAGAATTTCTATTGAAGAGGTAAATGAAACATTAAAAAAATTAAAAAAAGAGTTTGATGTTTGCACTCTTGTAGGGTGTGGAATGGTAATAGATTCTAAAAAAGAAAAAATTACCCATATAGTTGCATCATCTGGGAAGATAAAAGAAGGTGTTTTTGAGTTATTTGACTTTCTTCAGCTTGAAGGCATGGATATTTATCTAGCCACAGGGGACAATCCATGTTCAGTTTATCCTCTAGCAAAAAGACTTGGGATAATGGATAGCTTTGTTTTCTCACAGGTAGACCCAGAAGGTAAGAGAAAAATAATATCAAGCCTAAAAAAGAGCTACGAACAAGTAATTATGGTGGGAGACGATATTAATGACAAAGGCGCTTTTGAAGAAGCTGATTTAAGTTTTTTAATACTAGAGGGAGAGGCAGAGAGAAAAAATGAATTAAAAGCAATAGTTAATTATACGGTAAGTGAACCACTAGAATTAAAAGAAATATTAAAAAGATTTAAGATTTAAAAATACATGTCAAGAGTTTTCTGTTTCAAGGTATTCTCAAGAGAGAATTCTATCCTTTCGATTCCTTTCTCTACCCTCAATTCTGAAAATTCGTACTTGTCACATAGTAAGCTTAATATTTTATCTTTATTAGGCTTTTCAAAAGAAATATTATAGTCGTCAGAAACTTCAGGGTCTAGAAACAAATTAATTATTTGATCAAACTCCCCATATTCTCCAAATTTACCATTTTTCACAATTTCAAGAGCTTTTTTAGGTCCAATCCCTTTTATGCCCCCCGGATTATAATCTGTTCCAATGAGTATAGCAACTTCAATCAGCTGCTTTCTTGAAAGATTTAGAGAATTTAGCACAACTTGATTATCAATAATTTCAGGTACAACATCGACAAATAGTTCTTTTCCCGGAATCTTCCTTTTTCCAGAAATAGTCAAATTTCTTATCAATATGGGGGCTCCAAAAAGAATTGAATCATAGTCTTGAGATGCAGACAAATCTGCATCTCCATTCAAAACTACATATGCAGCCTGGGCCTCTCCTTCTGAGGGTGCTTCAATATAAGGGATCCCCATTGATTTCAAAAGTTCTTTAGAATTAGTTACCATATCCTCTTTTAAAGAGGAGGTCATTTGAGAATATTTTTTTGCCTCTGTTAAATCTCCTCTTGATTTTGCATCAATGAATTTTTCTCTTGCTTCTTCTTTAATTTCTTTTCTTTTTTCAATTGTTTGAAATTTTAGTTCAGGCGGATTGCCATCGAAAACATATATTGGACTTATTCCTTGTTCAATAAAATTAACACTTCTATAAAAAAGGCCTGATAAGTGAGAGGTTATTTCTCCCTTAGAATTTTTTAGAGGCGTTCCATCTCTTTGTCTTATGATGGCCAAAAATTGGTAAAGTGCGTTATAAGCATCAATGGCTACGCTTTTACCTTTTAGATCAGAAAAATCAATTTTTTTCTTAGAAACAATCTCGCCCAGATTTACGCCCATAAGGCTAATCCCTTACAACAGTTATTGGAATTACTCCTTTCTTCATTTCTCCTTGTGCTATTCTGATTGGATCGAGTAAGGATGTTTTAATTAAGATGGGTGCACCTAGAGAAATCTGAAGGGCCCTAGCCCCAATAATCCTAACTTTTTCATACTTTGTATAGTTCAATGACTCCACCGTTGCTAAATGAATATAAAGAGATTATAAATTTTATTGTTATATATAGATTGGAGCAGATCTCTGGAAAGAATAAATTTAGTCTCCTAGCGTATTCTCTCCTTTTTTAATTTTATCGATAATAGTACCAAATAGTTCAATGAATTTTTCCCGATCCTCTGTGTTATACGTTTGCATTATGCTAATGTGTATAGCGAGAACTTTCTCCAGTACTTGTATATGTTCCTCCGCAGTTTTTATGGATTCGATTAAGTCTCTTGTTTTCCTGAGAAGAACATGTTGCGCATACGAAAGTTTTGTTGCAACAAAGTAAACTTTTGCCATACCAATTCGTCTATAATCAACTAATCCAATTGCTCTCATTATTTCAAGATACTTAACGGCGGTGGCCCTCGACATGTTAAGATTATCTGCAATCTCTGAAGGAGTAGCACCTATTTTTACACCTTTAAGATACTCAATAATGGCCTCTTCGGCATTTTCTTCCATTGATGCTCACCATCCATATCTCTAACGTTAATATATATAAATGTTACTACTATCAGTATTCAAAAAAATAGAGATATTTTAAACTAATACTAAAAATATTCAAGTTCATTGAATTTAATTTATTGTAATAATGATAAATATAAATTAAATTCAGCATGAATTATTTATATAGTAATATTAATAATAGTATATGATAAATATCAAATTTAGCATAGTGTCTATTCTATTAAATTAAGGTAAAGCTAAACCATGTTGGATATAAATATTAATAATCATTATCAAATAATAATTTAAAACTATCATAAAGCAATAAATAGAAAGATTTATATACTATTGTATTACAATAGTAATAAAAGGTGATTAAGTTGAAAAAAAAAGCTAAATCTAAAGTCCCACTTGCTATAATAATACCAATAATAGTGTTAGATATATTATTTAGAGGAGAAAAGTCAAGCTCTAGCCGGCTTTTTTGCTAATTTTTAAGTTTTAGAGATACTCTTTGAATATTATTTCCCAAAGGACACTCAAGTTTCTCTTTAACTTTCAAAATAAGAAATTTATCTCCTATTGCTATTCCTTCTGGGATACAAAAATCATGATGTTGGCATATTTCATCGCATGAAAATGAATATATTCCAGTTGAACCCTCAATTGCATATTTCTTAGGAATAGCAGCTTCAATATGAGATTCTTTTACTTCAACTATTTTAACTCCAGAATCATGGATTTTACATGGATGTTCAATATTTCTTACAGAAATAACTGTATATATTCTTCCTGGTTTTAAGTTATCAACACATGTTTTAAAAAATCTGCAATCTTTGCATTCTACATCCCCCCTCCCAGCAACAAAAGAAAATCCGGGTTTTGCGAGATTTTTTGGGAGGAGTGTCAGAATCACTCAATTACCTCCGTAATCTTAGCGAGTTTGGTAGCTGCTTTTTCGGTGAGACCACTCTCTCCAAGTATAGTGTACCTATCTCTAATCTTATGTGCCATTGTTAAAGCTTTAATTATTTCTTGATCCGTAACTCCAAGTTCCGCAGCAGTTGTGGGGGCTTTTAATTTTTCCAAAGCATCTTTTATTGTTCTGTATTCATCTTCTCTGTGGAGGTACATAGTCATTATAGCCCCAACCCCACATTGTTCCCCGTGCATTGCAGGTTTTTCTGCAATCATATCAAGTGCATGTGCAAATGCATGTTCTGCTCCTGACGCAGGTCTTGATGAGCTTGCTATACTCATAGCTACTCCGGAAGATATAAGCCCTTTTAGGACTTTTCTTGCAGATTCCTCTAATCCTTCTTTTATAGCATCCGCATTATCAATTACTACTTTTGCACTCATAGAAGACAAAGCGGCGGCATGTTCACTATAGTATTCGTCTTTTAGTTTATGTGCAAGTTGCCAGTCTAGAACAGCAGTACAGTTAGAAATTAAATCTGCACATCCAGAAGCTAGGAATCGGTATGGTGCTTGAGATACAATTTTAGTATCTGCAATAATGGCTATTGGAGGATGTGCCTCAATAGATAGCTTTTTTTCACCATCACGAATTGATGCTCGAGAAGAAGCTATTCCATCATGAGATGCTACTGTTGGATAGCTAATAAACGGTATAGAAACTTTAAAGGAAGCAAGTTTTCCAACATCAATGACTGAACCACCACCAATTGAAATTAATACATCATATTTTCCTTTTTTCAAAAATTCAGAAACAGAGTTCACTTCTTCCAACGTAGAGGTGGCCACATGATGGTGTTCACAGTTTAAATCATCGCATACTTTTTTCCCAATTATCTTTCTTGTTATCGGATCATCGAGTATAACTGGATTTTTGTAACCTAATTTCTCGACAGTTGTTTTAACAGAGCTCCATAAATCTGAGCCTATTACAACCATTCTTGAAAGATTAATTGTGTGAATAGGATTTTCCATGAAATTTACTGTTTAATATCATTAATAAGTCTTTTGAATCAAAAAAGGGATGGTAATAAAGCATTTCTAAATCCGGGTCCAAATCCAAGTATGAAAATTAATATTTTTATTGCAAGGTAAAAATTATTAATCATGAAGGTTGTAATCTTAAATTTATAATTAGAAATTTTAATTTCTTTTTCTTTAAAATTTCTTTGCTCTTCTTTATGTAGTGTATCTAGTAAGTATATTACAATAAGTATCAATATTAATTTTAAAGGAATCATAATCAAAGCTGTTCCTGAAAGATTTATTAAAAAAAGGGGTAACAAATGTTCTTCTCCGAAGCCATAGTAATCAATTGCTATAAAAGTAGCGCATCCATCAAGTAAATGGCCAAATAATATCGCAGTGTTTTCAAATTCCTTAATTGATTTGTAAAAAAGAGGGGATATTGTATATACGGCTAATGTAATTATTGTGGCCATAGAAAGAGGAACTAAAATTCTTAAAGGATTATTAAAAAAAGGAATTAGTTTATATAGAAAATAAAGCATCCCGATAAATCCAACTGCAAACGTAAGCTTCCAATATGATAAAATACCTCTTTCTTGAAGTTGGGATCCAATCAGTATTGTCAAAAATGCAAGTATGAAAGTAATTACGTAAACACCCGGAGTTATATTCCAAAATTTTGATCGCTCGTAGAATCCAACGTCCGTTAATACCCTTATCGCAATTGCTAATATCATATAAGGGGATATTGCAACTATGAACACCTTATCTATTTTTATTTTATTAAAAAGAAATTTTAATGAAAAAACCAGCAAGACTAAAAGTATTCCTATGTAAATAAAGTAGTCTTGAGGATTATATACTCCCATGGAAAGGTAAATAATTTGTTTATTAAAAAGTTTATGGTTTTTGTCTCAATACATCAATCATCTTTAAGTATACTTCTTTTTCTTTCCCTTCAGTTGTTTTTGACAATCTTTCCACTATTAATTCTGGCGTACTTTTACCGGCTTTGTAGAATATAGGTTGTCTATCAACAATCAATTCTAAGGATTCATCTAATCCTCTTGCTTCAATCCCATCAACCCTCATGTCTTCGGGTAATTTACCTTCTATAGATCTAATCGAAGATATTATCTCTTCTCCAAGATGGGTCACAATCACACATAAAGTATTAGAATTTCTTAAGAAATTCAAGAATGTACCTATTATTTTAGCAGCAGAACCAGGCTCAGTAATAGCCTCAAGTTCGTCTACAAGTAATAATCTCTTTTTTTCTTCTATTGCAAGAGGCACCAGTCTTTTAAGACTAGTTTCAAATGCTCCTTTTGACTCGCCTCTATGTTTTGATAAAAATCCAATCTCATCAAATATAGAGGTAAAAGAATCATTAGCCGGAACTAAAAATCCCATCTGAAATAGAACTTGAATTGTAATGATTAGCTTCAAAAGTGTAGTCTTTCCTCCAGAGTTTGCACCAGTTAAAATAATAACTTTTTCATTTCCCACAATATTGTCCTCTGTTTTACCTATCTTATAGCTAATTGGAATTGAATTTTGAATAAAGACATTTTTTCCATTTCTAAAACTCAATCCACTTTCTGAAATTTTAGGCAAAGAAAGATTTTTTTCAACTGCAAATCTACCCATTGCTACAAAAAAATCAATGTCGTAGCATTCCTCAACTCTTTGATTTAAAAATTCCCATAATTCTGCTATATCCATCATTTCTTTCTTAATTTCAAATTCCCTCTTGGATATTTCTTTTCGTACATTCTCCTTAATTTCAAATAGCTCATTTCGATTAGCTTCTATGGGAAAGGATACTTCTTCTGGAAATAACTCTGATACGTCTAATCCTGTTTTTTGATTCAAATCCTCTATTGATTCTCTCACTATTTTCCTATATGCATCCCCTAATTGTTTCGGTATATAACTTTGGAATGCTTTAAGAGGATCTGAATTTTTAATATCAGAAAGCATAGATAACATGTCTTTTCCAGCTATACCAATATCTTGACTTTCAATTATCTTTGAAAATCTTTCATTGATATCCTTCTCGACTATTTTTACCATTTCTTCAAGATTAAGGGAATTCTTCAGCTTGTTTAATCTTTCATCTGGAAAATTTCCTTTTGAAAATGATTCTACTCTATCCAAAATTTTCTGAAGTTTTTGGACGTAATCATCTAATTTTGCACTTTCTTCGGCAATTATCCCTTTGCTGTTTTTTATTTCTAAAAGTATTTTATACATATCAAGTATAAACTTTATTTTTTGAGCATTCTCAATGAAACGTTCAATGTAAATCTCTGGAACAATATCTTGAATCAAGAAGTCATCTATATTAATTGTAAAATCAGAAATTTCTGAAAGAGTATCATACAATGCTGAATTTTTTCCATATAGATAAAATATTAGCGAATAATCATTCCTAATGCCTCTTGTTTCATGTGGAGACGAAATATATATGGTGTCATAATATTCGGATTTTATTTTATTAGAAACTTCTTCCTCATCGGTAATTATTACTCTATCTCTAAATTTTTTAAGCGAAGGAATTTTTAGATCGGATATCCCACTAAGATATTCTAAAATTTTATGGATTTCTTCTTGGCTTAGTCCTTCCACAAATTTTTTTGCTTTTGAGCAATAATTCAATCTCTTTAAAATTAAATCTTTATCTCTTAAAGGCATATAAAGATTAAATCTATTCTTTGATTTTTCCGTCCTAGGATAAGTTATCAAAATTGAGATAATTTCTTCATATATTTCCCAAGCATCACCAAAAAGAATATCTTCATATTTTTTTCCAGTGATTATTTCAAAAGCTTCTTTTTGGATTTGAAGTACTTTTTTTTTGCCAAATCCAGGGATCTTTAACAGTTTTTCAAGTTCTAGCCTTTCAATTATACTTTTTAGCTCATCTTCAGTATAATATTCTAAAGCCTTTTCAAAACCCTTATCCCCTAGAATCTGGCAGATATCCATTAACGTCTGTACCCCCTAGCGAATTCACTATTTACATGCAACACGCCTTCATTGAATTTGAATAAATCACTAGTTGAGTTAGGCAATTTATCTGCCTTTTCCTGATCCGTCACTACTAATCCATGAGGCACTAATTTATTATCATCAATTTTTACACCGACCACTATTGCACCATGTCCTATAAAACAATCTTTTCCAATCTGTGAACTATGAACAACTGCCCTAAATCCGACAAATGAGTTGTCCCCAATTTTAGCAGGCCCATGGATAATTGCGCCGTGAGCTATCGAAGTATTTTTGCCGATTTCAACTGAAGTGTATTCAAGAGCGTGAACAATCACTCCATCTTGTAAATTACTCCCATCCCCTATAATCAATGGAGTGCCCTCGTCAGCTCTCAAAGATACAAAAGGTGCGACATATACTCCTTTTCCAATTCTAACATCACCAATCACCGAAGACATTTCGTCACAAAAACTTTCTTTATCAATATTTGGAAGCTTACATTCCTTATTAAAGGAACAAACGGGATTTTCTTTTATTGTCATATTTTTCACCTAAAAGATTTTTCATATTTAAAAGATATATAGCATGCCCCTTCTCTAGAAACCATACAAGGCCCTTTCGGATTTTGAGGCGTACATATATTTCCAAACAATGGACATTCCCTAGGCGATATTTCTGCTCTTAAAACTTCCGGGCAGCTACATTCTTTTTCCTCTGGAATATCTTCTGTTATTATATTAAATTCCTTGTATGCATCCTTATTAGAATATTCTTTTTTCAATGCCAATCCTGATTTTGGAATCACTGGGAATCCTCTCCACCTGATATCACAAGGTTCAAATACTTTGTCCATTAATATTTGGGCTTTAAGATTGCCTTCAGCCCTTACACCACGTACATATTCATTTTCGACTTCTGCCCTCTTTTCATTAATTTGTTTTAACAAAAGATATATTCCGATTAGAATATCATTTGGTTCAAATCCGCATATTACCTGAGGAATTTTAAATTTTTTGGATATTGGCTCATATGGTTTTATCCCAATTATTGTAGAAACATGTCCAGGGTCTATAAATCCTGATAGATTAATTTTCCCACTGCTCAACAATAAATCCATAGCAGGAGGGACCACCCTGTGTGCAGATAAAACATAAAAATTATCAGGAGAATTTAAAACTGCAACTGCAGTAGTTGGGCATGTTGTTTCAAAGCCGATAGCAAAATGAACAACTTTTTTAGCTGGATTGGATAATGCCAAATTTATCGAATCGTTAATGCTGTATACTAATCTAATGTCAAGGCCTGAAGCTTTTGCATCAGACAATGAACGCCTAGAAGGAACTCTAATCATATCACCATATGTAGTTACTATAGCCCCTCTCTCAGCGATGTTAACTGCAGCTTCTATTTCTCCTTGAGTTGTGACACAAACAGGGCATCCTGGGCCAGAAACAACTTGAACATTTTCTGGCAGTAGTGCCCTAATCCCATAATGAGTAATTACATGTTCGTGTGTTCCGCATACATGACAAATTTTAATTTCATCTAAATTTTTTGAGATTTTGGATATTTTTTGTATTAATGTATCTGATACACTACGATCTCTATACAGATTCACTAATAATCCTCCTCTGCCTTGAGTAGTTCTTTCCATATGTCTAATGACTCTAAGGCATCCTTTTCATCCATTTTTTCAATTGCAAATCCAGTATGAACAATCACATAGTCGCCTATTTTAACATCAACTAGATCTAATCTTACTTCTCTTTTAACTCCGTTGAAATCAACAACTCCAACATTGTCTTTAATTTTTTCAATTTTTCCAGGAACTGCAAGACACATGAGCTTTACTAATTGTATTGATTAAAAAGTCTTTCTTTAATAAATAATAGTTAAATGTATATGTAGCATAATCTTTAGATAATACTAATTATTATATAAAAATAAATATTCTTTAGATTATTTCTGAATATGGCTATATCTCAAAATGATTAAAGTTATATATATTCAATTAGCAAGATACATATCAACATAATAATTGTTAAGTTGGTGAATGTATGGAAGAAGAATTTAAACAACAAATAGGTATGCCCTTAATTGGGGATGATGCACCTAAATTTAAAGCAAAAACCACAATGGGAGATATTAATTTCCCAGAAGACTATAAAGGTAAGTGGGTTATCCTTTTCAGTCACCCTGCTGACTTTACACCCGTATGTACAACTGAATTTATGACCTTTGCATCTATGCAAAATGAATTTCGGGATTTAAACTGTGAATTAATTGGATTATCAATAGACAGTATTTATGCACATATAGCTTGGCTAAGAACAATAAAAGAGAAGATTGAATATAAAGGCATGAAAAATATTGAAATAATGTTCCCAGTAATTGAAGATCTAAAAATGGATGTTTCAAAAAAATTTGGAATGGTACAGCCTAACGCGTCTACTACACAAGCTGTAAGGGCGGTATTCTTAATAGACCCTAAAGCTAAAGTCAGAGCCATTCTTTATTATCCTCTTTCAAATGGAAGAAACATGAATGAGATTAAAAGATTACTTCTTGCAATGCAAAAATCAGATAAGGAACAAATCGCAACTCCTGCAAACTGGCACCCAGGTGACGATGTAATCATACCACCTCCCGGTTCTTGTGGACTAGCAAAAGAAAGAATGGAAAAGGAAGAAAAGGGCAAATATTGTCTAGATTGGTTTATGTGTTTTAGAAAAGAAAAATAAATTATAAATCAATGAAAATATTGATCTATTTATTTTTTTATATATTTTTTTACCTATTTTAAATGAATCAAAATATAATTTATATTCTCATTTAATGACAATCAAAGATATAAATAAAGTAGCAATCATTTATTTATGGTAAAGTGGTATGAAGAGCTATTTGATAATTATGCCAAAACTTATGAAACTGAAGAATTTGTTAAAGGCACTATTGGAGAAATAGATTTCATTGAAAAAGAAATTAATTACGATAAATCAAAGAAGATTATAGACATTGGATGTGGCACTGGAAGACATTCAATTGAACTTGCAAAAAGAGGGTATACAGTTACAGGTATTGACTTATCTGAATGTATGTTAGAAAGAGCGATAGAAAAGGCCAAAGAATCCAATGTTAAAGTTGACTTTATTAATGCTGATGCAAGATATTTAGAATTTAATAAAGAATTTGATCTTGCCCTAATAATATGTGAAGGTGGATTTCCACTGATGGAAACAGATGAAATGAATTTTAAGATACTTCAAAATGCTGCAAAATCTCTTAAAAATAAGGGCAAATTGATTTTAACAACATTAAATGGCCTCTTCCCATTATTTCATTCTGTCAGAGATCATATTAACTCTAATTCAACTGAAGAAAAGAGTACCGAGAACACTTTTGATTTAATGACCTTTAGGGATAGATCTACAATCGAAATAACAGATGACGATGGCAATACTAAAATAATAAAATACGATGAAAGGTATTATGTTCCCTCAGAAATAACATGGCTATTAAAGTCTCTAGGCTTTAAAAAGATTGGAATATATGGGTGCAAACTTGGGGCTTTTAGTAAAAAAGATCGATTATCGACTGAAGATTTAGAAATGCTAGTAATAGCAGAATATTAGGTCCGTATACTATACATAATATTTAAAAGGGAGAGATAGTAGGAAAATTAGGGGAAGGTACTATTTCAGCCATATCGCCAGTATGCTTCTTATTACCTTCCCTTCAATATCTTTATATAGAAATTTTTATTCTCTATTTCATGGAAATTTGTGTATTTACAGATGTATATGGTAAAAAAAGTATGTTAAAAAAATTATTTGAGTCTATAGATATTACAAAGTTTAATCTTTTGCTTTGTTGTGGGGATATAACGTCATTTGGAGGAGAAAACGAAGCAAAAGAAATTATAAATTTAATACCAAATATAAAATTCTACACAGTCTTTGGTAATTGTGATAAAAGTGGAGTCAAAGAATATATTTCATCTAAAGGAATTTCACTTCATGAAAGAGAAGTTAAACTAGGGGAATATACTATTGGGGGTTTTGGCGGTTCAAATAAATCTCCCTTCGGAACTCCCTCAGAGTATGAAGAACGCCAAATTAGCGAAGGTCTTTCAAAACTTTCATTTGAAAACATGATACTTGTAACACATGTTCCGCCATATGGAACTAAACTGGATAAAATTGGGAATAGCACATCAATTGGGAGCACTGCAGTAAGGAGTATCATAGAAAGCAAACAGCCACTAGTTGCAGTATCTGGACATGTTCATGAGTCAAGAGCCATTGATTCAATAGGAAAAACACATTTATTAAATCCTGGAGCATTAAAAGATGGATATTATGGAACATTAAAGTTAGATCAGAATGGTGTAAATGTCGAATTAAAAGAAGTTGATTAAATATATTTAAATATAAGTAAAATAATGTAGCTGCATGATCTACGAGATTTTAATCAGCACTGTAGTTCTTATTGCAATTCTTTTTGTGATATATTTATTTTATCCCCCTACTAATAAAGGGATCCCAAAAGAGCCAGCTAAAAAATCATATCCTAAGGAAAAAGTTCAATCTGTTCCCTATTACTCGGAAGGGGAAGTTATAGTGGAAGATGAATTATATGGAATGAAATTGATTTGGGACGCTTATGAAGACAGAGTTGAGAACTTTATTAAATTCCTGGAAAGTTCAAAAAAGGTTAGAGAACCTAAAGTAATAAGTACATTTCAAGATATAGAAGGAGATTATGTCAAAATGAAAACAAGAATCAGGCCATTCTTAAGAGATCATATGGAAAAAAGAATGGATGAAAGGATTTTATATGCAAAGGCTTTAATAAATAAAAAATTCCGTTATTAGAAGAATATATAACAATAGTCTTTAATATTAATCCCTATCATTACTATTGATGTTTGGAATCCCTCTAATTATAATTATTTCATCAGTATTACTTGGTATCTATTTTCCAACATACGGGAAAGAGATATCTTCAATTATTCCGCTTTTGCAGAGCATATTAATATTTTTATCTACAATCAAAGTTGATTTTAACATATATAAAAAATATCGTGAGCTGATAAAGCCATTTATGTTAGGATTATTCACTTGTTATCTCTTTATTCCATTGCTTTTTTTTCTAATTGGTAGTATACTTATTAGAATTAATGTTATAAATTTTCCATTGTTTGTTGGAATTCTTATAACAGGGGCTGTGCCTTTAGCCGCAGGGTCTACACTTGTTTGGTCAAAAGAGTTAGGGGGAAAAGTAGAAGTTACGCTATTACTTATAGTCACAACTATTTTAGCCTCACCACTAATAACTCCTTCTTATATCTATCTATTTTTAAGAGACAGGGTAACAATTAATATACAAAATATGTTCTTTGAAATGGCACTTATAATATTTATACCCCTCTTAGCTTCATTCTATTTCAAGAAAAAATTTATAAAAAATCTTAATCCAAATTTTTCTTTTATTATTATAGGAATAATAATTAATATTGCTGTTTCTAAAAGTGCTGAAAAATTAGATTTGGTGAAAGATTATCTTATTATTTCAATAGTTATATCTCTAATTTTTATTGCTATTACTCTTCTAGTTTTATCATTATTCTCAAAGGGTCTAGGATTAAAAAATGAAGAAAAGGAGTCTATATATATGCCTTCTTTTTTTAAGAATGTTAGTCTTGCAATAATCATTGTTTCTTTTTTTGAGCCTGAAGTTGTCTTTTTTCCAGTTATATACTATATTGTTGAGCAGATTATTACTCCCATATATTATGAAATAAAAAAATATAACTCAGAAATATTTAAATTAATATAAGTATTAGATCTGTGATTATATGGCTTCAAAAAGTAAATCTTGGAAGGAAAAATTAGAAGATAGCAAAGGATTACCTAAAGTTGAACTGATAACAGGTAATATGACTAAAAGATGGGGGGGAAGGCACTGTTGTTATTCCTGCTCCAACTGAAGTGAACGATATAATGAAAACTGTTCCAGAAGGAAAACTGATTACAATAGACCAGATTAGAAAAAAGTTAGCAGAAAAACATCATGCAACAGTAGGGTGTCCCTTAACAACCGGTATTTTTGCATGGATTAGTGCACATGCGGCAAACGAAGATGCATTAAGCGGTGAAAAGGATATTACACCTTTCTGGAGAACTTTAAAGACTGGAGGTATAATTAATGAAAAATATCCGGGCGGAATTGATTATCAGAAACAACTCTTGGAAAGGGAAGGCCATAAGGTAATACAAAAGAGAAAAAAATTCATTGTTCAAGATTATGAAAAAGTGTTGGTAGAATAATCTATTTTTTTATTATCAACTTTTAATTCCTTGATTTAAAGTAAAAAGCTTTTTAAAAATACATACTTATTATTGTTTAGAGGGGGATTTTTTGATAGAGATAAGATTCCATGGTAGAGGTGGACAAGGTGCAGTAGTTGCTTCAAATATTTTAGCTGATGCAGCTTTTAGAGAAGGAAAATATGTCCAAGCTTTTCCATACTTTGGTGTTGAAAGGAGGGGTGCACCAGTTACATCTTTTGCAAGAATAGACAAAAATCCTATAAAAATAAAAAGTCAAGTATATCATCCAAATTTTATCATCGTTCTTGATCCCACGCTTATGAATATAGCTGATATAACTTCTGGTTTAAATAAAAATGGAATTGTATTGATAAATTCAGATAAAGATCCCAATTATTATAATCTTTCCTTTAAAACAGCAACTATTGATGCAACATCTATTGCCATAGAGAACAAATTAGGCTCAAAAATGGCCCCTATAGTAAATACCTCAATGCTTGGTGCATTTGCCAAAATATCAGGCGAAGTAACTTTAGAATCCATTATATTAGCAATAAACGAAAGTGTGCCTTTAAAAAAGGAAGAAAATGTTAAAGCCGCAAAAGAGGCTTATGAAAAAGCAATGATCTTATGAAAAAGTTAGAAAAGTTGATGTCAATCGGAGATTTGCCCGAAGTTGCAGTATCAAATGTTCCAACTCTGAATCAAAAAACTGGAACTTGGAGAGTCTATAGGCCAGAGGTGGATAAGGGCAAGTGCATTAAATGTAGTATATGTTGGAGATGTTGTCCTGAAATTTCAATTGATATAGATAAAGAGGGATTTCCCATTATTAAATATGATTACTGCAAGGGCTGCGGCATATGTGCTTATGAATGTCCTACTACGGCTATAAAAATGAATAGAGAGGGAAAATAATGGTAAAGAAAATAATGACGGGCAATGTAGCCGCTGCTTGGGGCGCAAGACTTTCTAGGGCAGAAGTAATCGCTGCTTACCCCATAACTCCACAAACAAGTATAGTAGAAAAATTAGCTCAGTTTGTTTCAAATGGAGATCTTAAAGCAGAATATATCCATGTGGAATCTGAGCATTCTGCAATGGCTGCATGTATTGCGGCTTCACAAACTGGTGCTAGAGCTTTTACTGCCACTTCTTCTCAAGGATTGGTATTAATGCATGAGCTGCTTCACTGGGCGTCTGGAGCTAGGGCCCCAATAGTTATGGTAAATGTAAATAGGGCATTAGCCCCACCTTGGAATGTTTGGGTTGAGCATACGGATATGATGTCTCAAAGGGATACTGGCTGGATTCAATTTTACGCTGAGAGCAATCAAGAAGTATTGGACACTTTAATAATGTCTTATAAGTTATGTGAAGATAAAGAAATACAATTACCGGCAATGATAGGTTTGGATGCTTTTTATTTATCCCATACGTCTGAGATAGTTGATATTCCAGATCAAGACCAGGTAGATAGATTTCTCCCAGACTATGAATCTGCATATCCCTTAGATACTGAAAATCCTTTAAGTATAGGATCTCTTTCAATGCCAAATCAGTGGTACTCTGAATTCAGATATAAAATCTATGAAGCAATGGAAAGAGTATTACCTAAATTAAATCAAATTGAAGAAGATTTCTATAAAGAATTTGGAAGAAAATATACTGGTCCCCTAGAGCTATATAACACTGAAGATGCTGAAATTATTCTAATAATTTCAGGTGCGGCTTCTGGAACTATTAAGGAAACAGTAGATACTTTTAGGAAAAAGGGGATTAAAGTTGGATTAATAAGATTAAGGATTTTTAGACCCTTTCCTTCAGAAGCTTTAGGTAAAGCTTTGTCAAATGCCTCTTTTGTCGGTGTAATTGATCGTTCTTTCTCATTTGGCCATGAAGGTGCAATTTTCACAGAGTTAAAAGCATCCCTATATGGAAGAAAAAGCGTTCCTATGATCAAAAATTTTATTGTAGGAATTGGAGGGAGAGACATTACTACAGATACAATTACCGAAATCTATGAAAATTGTTTTAACTGTTTAAACAATAAAAAAGTTGATGTTTCCGTAGAGTGGATAGATATTAAGGTGTAAATATGAAAAGAGCAGGTATCCCAGTAGAAGAATTTCTGTATTCAGGCCACACAGCATGCCCTGGGTGCGGGGCTATGTTAGTTGCTAGATATGCCTTAAAGGTACTTGGAAAAAATACAATAATGAACATACCTCCATGTTGTTTTGCTGCAGTTCCAGGTACATTCCCAGATACTTCATTGGGAATACCTTTGTTGTATAATGCATTTGAAACTAGTGCAGCTACGGCCTCTGGTATAGAAGCTGCTTTAAAAATAAAAGGTAAAAAAGAAAAAATTAATGTTGTTGCTTTTGCCGGAGATGGCGGAACTGCGGATATAGGCATCCAAGCCCTTTCTGGTGCAATAGAGCGAGGTCATGAAATTATATACATATGTTACGATAATGAAGCGTATATGAATACTGGAATACAAACTTCGAGTCTTACTCCAATAGGTGCTGCGACAACAACAAATCCAGTCGGCAAAAAGGGTGGTTGGAGAGTTAGGAGTAAAAAAAATATGATGGACATAGTGGCAGCACACAATATTCCTTATGCAGCTACAGTCAATCCTTCATATCCAATGGATTTCATTAAGAAAATTGAGAAGGCAAAAAGTATAAAAG